>JANLVW010000604.1:0-11595 GCA_031364205.1 Ferruginibacter sp. | reverse complement strand
ATTATTAAAGGTTACACCAAGTGTTCCTGTCAAACCAATTCCTCCGCCAAAACCGGCAGAAAGTTCAAGCTGGTCAGCTGATTTTTCTTCAACCTGCCAGTTAATATCCACCGTACCGTCAGCATTATTTGGCACTACCTGCGGATTTATTTTTTCGGCATTTAAAAACCCTAACTGCGATAATTCTCTTTGTGTACGAATAATATCCTGTCTGCTAAATTTTTCACCAGGTATAGTTCTCAGCTCCCTCAGAATTACATAGTCTTTTGTTTTATCATTTCCTGATACAGTTATTTTTCCATAAACAGCTTGTGGCCCTTCACGCATGCGTATTTCAAAATCGATGGTATCATTATAAACAGCTGTTTCTATTGGGTCTACATTAAAGAAAAGGTAACCATCATCCTGATATAAACTTCCCACATCTCCTCCCTCAGCAGATAACTGTTTACCTAATTTTTTGTTTAACGTTTCAGCATTATAAACGTCTCCTTTTTTTATACCGAGTATTACATTTAAAATAGAATCAGAATATTTTGTATTTCCCTTCCATGCAATGTTTCCGAAATAATATTTATGACCTTCAGTTACTTTTATATGTACATCAATATTTCCTTTGCTATTTTCAATTGTGGTATCTGCAATAATGGATGCATCTCTAAAACCCTGTGAATTATAATAGTCAACCATTTTGTCTTTATCTTCTTTGTATTTTTTTTCAGAAAATTTTGCACCTGCAAATAATTTAAATCTAAAATATGGGTCCAGGTAATCTTTAGTTTTGGTGGGATAGAGGTAACCGGTTTCTTTCAAATATTCCTTAAACGTTTTATCTCTCGTAGTATCACCATAGGGACTTACAACTTTATCAGGGAAAAGTGTTAATCGTGACATCTCTTTTGTACCCTTCATTTGCTTTTTCAACTTTGCATCTGAAACTTCTGCATTATTTGCAAAATTTATAGAATTGATGCGCACTTTTTTACCTTTATTTATAAAAAAAGTAAGCACTACGCTGTTGGCCTGACCTGGTGCAGGTTGTTCAACCATATTAATGGTTACATTTCTGTAACCTTTATCGTAATAAAATTTTCTGATAACTTCCACAGCGCTTAATTTCATATCTTCTGTAAGTACCCGGTCTTTTGCTAAACCACTTTTAGGCCCGAGATCATCTCTTTCACCTTTTTTTATCCCTTCAAAATTAAAATTGATAAGCCTTGGTCTTTCCTGTAATAAAATCTCAATAAATATTTTAGCATCCTGCAGTTTCGTAATATTTATTTCTGCCTTTGAAACCAGACTTTGTTTCCAAAGTTTTGACAATGCTTTGTTGAAAACATCTGTTCCCGGAATTTGTACTTCATCGCCTATCGCAAGCCCAGATATAGAAATAATAAGATTTCTATCAAACGATTTTGTTCCGATAACGTTTATCCCGGCAATGGTATATTTTTTTGGAACCTTGGAATTATAAATTTCTTTCAATGCAGGGTTTATAGATACAGAAGTATCCTGTGCAAACAAAAAGGTACTTGATAAAAAAAGTGCTGCAGTAATAAAAAAAGTTTGGTAAATCCTTAACATCAATAGTTGTTTTCGTGGCGGCAAATTAAGTCCTATATTTAAAAGTATTTGTTAAACGTTCCGCCAAAGCGATGATAACCCATACATTAATTGAAATTATTCTTTTATATTTTGTGTTGTAGTTATATTTCATTGTTTTTAATCTGATCTCCTGTCTTTCCAAATCTTCTTTCTCTTTTTTGAAATTCAATAATTGCTTTGTAAAGGTCTTCTTTTCTAAAAGATGGCCACATAACCTCTGTAAAATAAAGTTCAGTATAAGCAATTTGGTATAACAAAAAATTACTTATTCTGTAATCTCCACCGGTACGAATAAGCAATGCAGGATCAGGGTAATTGCAGGTGCTTAAATATTTGGATATAGTTTCAGCGTTAATATTATTTTGCTCAAGCGTTCCTGTGGTTACATCTGCAGCTATTTTTTTTACAGCATCTACAAGTTCCATTCTGCTACTGTAACTAAGCGCCATTATTAAATTTAAACCGGTATTTTTTTCTGTATCTTTTAATGCTTCTGTTAGTTGACGTTGCGCAGATGGCGGCAACATATTTATATGGCCAATAACATGCAACTTTATATTGTTTTTATTTAATGTAGGTACCTCTTTTTTTATTGTGTCTATTAAGAGTTCCATTAAGCCGTTTACTTCAAAAGCCGGCCTATCCCAATTTTCTGTACTAAAAGTATATAACGTGAGATATTGAACTCCCAATTCCGCAGCTCCTTCAACTATATCCCTTACACTTTCTACGCCATGTAAATGGCCAAAAAGCCTGTCTTTGCCTTGTTCTTGTGCCCATCTACCATTGCCATCCATTATAATGGCTATATGTTTTGGAAGTAAATGAAGATTAATTTGTGGTTGTAAACTCATTGTGTTTAAAACTGCATCTATCCATGCATTGCAGGGGCGCAAAAGTAACAAATTATTGCTATAAACTGAAAAGCGGCAGTACTATTATACTGTCGCTTTTGTTATGGGCAAAAAAATAAGTTAATTAGCTGTGGGGCAGCGGTAAGAACTTAAATTAAATGAAAGGCCTATTTCTGCAATTAAATACTGGTCTTTTTGTTTACTAAAACCTCGTTGTTGACCTTCTGTAAAAAAACGGGAACCATCTTTAGTTACTTCATAACTGCGATCTTGTAACAACTGTGCATCGCTACTTGTGGGTTGACCATTTGCACCTAATGGACCCGACTGAAACCTTCCGTTACCCACATATGTAGTACTAACATCATCTAAATAATCCGTTGAAGTAAAACGGTGTGTTATTTCAAAAGATATATTCATTTTTTCTGTTAGGTTATATTTTAAGCCCGCTCCAAAAGGTACGCAGAATGCTGTGGTCGGATATGGTTTTCTTCCTAGATAACCAATTGTTTGGCCTTCCGTACCCAGAGGACGAAGAAAAACTTTTTTCCCCTTAAGATAAGCATAAGGATCAAAATTAAAAACACCAACACCTAGCGTTACATAAGGAGTAAAAGAGTTTGCAGGATTGTAAGGGGTAAATTTAAAAAAATTAAAATCGCCCTGGATTGCAAATTCATAAATATTTGTATTAAAACTTAAGTTTCTTAAACGCTGGTATTCATTTTTACTGTAAATGTCACTGTATCCAACCTGCGCAAAATGAGCCGATACCCGGGCACTTATGTATTCGCTGAATTGTTTACGAAAGAATATTCCAAATGCCGGTTTTGGCCTGTTAAAGGCAGCACGGTTATTAAGATCGCCAAAATAATGAGCA
Source organism: Ferruginibacter sp. (assembly GCA_031364205.1). Taxonomy (GTDB): domain Bacteria; phylum Bacteroidota; class Bacteroidia; order Chitinophagales; family Chitinophagaceae; genus Ferruginibacter. The sequence goes on along the minus strand of JANLVW010000604.1, from coordinate 8,253 downwards.
CCTCCAGCAGTGATACCAAACTCACCTTTCTGCACAGTTTCATAATACATTTGCGCTTTTGATGCTACAGAAATAAGTAAACATGCTGACAGGCTAAAGATTAGTCTCTTCACGGTAATTATTTAAATTATTGTTTGGATATATAGAGAACGATATATTGTATTATTAATTGTGTGCAAAATAAACAAAATGTTTGCTATTTAAAAGGTATAAATGCACTTTTAAAAATCAACTTCGTTAAATCTTCTTAACATTAATCAGTTTTCTGTACACTCATTCCTACACTTATAACATTTAACAAAGGATTATCCCTCATAAGTTGAACAATACTAAAATTATACTGACCGGTTTTTATAAATTTTTTAGGAATTCCTGAAATTAATTTTCTCACTTCCCAAATATCATTCATACCCACACCTTCCCAGCCCTTCGCATCGTTACTTAAGGAGAGATTTATTTTTTGGTATTGCAATGCTTCTGCTCCCGGAGGCTGCAATCCTACATTAAGCCATAAATTATTATACAGATAAGCGTCAGTGTGCCTTAGCACTAAAAATACATTATAGGTGCTGTTGGTATCTTTTATTATAAAAGAACCTGCTGCGTTAAAATTATTAGACCACTGCATTTTGGGAATAGAAATGTTTTTTTCAAACAAATCAATTTCTCTGCAAGAGCTTATCATAGCACACAATATTAACAGCGGTAAAAAAATTTTTTTAAAAAATGTTTGAAAGCATTTTATCATCTTATGTAATTTACTTTTCTACAAAACATTTAATACCTGTTCTTTGGCTTTCTCCAGTTCATCTTTCATTGTAACAACACATTTTTGAATGCCCGCATCATAAGCTTTGCTGCCTGTTGTATTTATTTCTCTACCAATTTCCTGTAAAACAAATGAAAGCTTTTTACCTTTACCTTCTTCTTCTCTACCACCCATAATTTCATTAAAATATTCGCAGTGTTGTCGTAGTCTAATTTGCTCTTCATGAATGTCTATCTTTTCCATGTAGTAAATAAGTTCCTGCTCCATTCTATTGTTATCAATATTTTCTTTGCCAACATTTTCTTCCAGCAAAGTATTTATTTCAGCTCTTATTTTATGCATGCGTGCGGGTTCAAGCTTTAAAATATTTTCTTCTTCTGCATTTATATTTGCTATCCGTTGTATAAGATCTTTTTCCAAAGATTTACCTTCTTCAGATCTGTGTTTGTTTAATTCTTTTATTGCAATCATCAACACTTCACAAAATAATTCAAAGTCTTTTTTATCTATAACCTCTGTTGAAGGAGTTACAACTTCTGGAAGCCGGAGCAAAGAACTTAAAACGGCATTTGTATCAATGTCTAATTCGTGCGCCAGGGTTTTTATCTGAGCGTAATATGCTTTAATTAAATCTGTATTTATTACCACAGGCTTTGCCGTTCCATTTTGTTTAAGATTTACATAACAATCTATAGTGCCTCTTACAAGGTTTTCCTGCAATAGATTTCTTATTTCAAATTCGTAAGGTTTTAATAGCGGAGGTAGTTTTAATTGCAATTCAAACTGTTTGCCGTTAAGGGCTTTTATTTCAACAAGAAAAGTTTTATCTCCTGTAGTTTGTTCTGCTCTACCAAAGCCGGTCATAGATCTCAACATACATAAATATTTGTTCGCAATATAACTTTTTATTGTGCTTTAAAATATTTTTGAAGATTGATTTGGAACAAAAAAAAAGGGTAAAAAAATAGAGATAGTCATTAAAAAAAAGATGAAAAATTAAAAGCCCAACTTTTTCAGGAGTCGAGCTTTTTATAAAGATGGGTTAGTAAGTACAGGGAGTAGTAAATTCCCCATACAATATTAAAAATAATTTTTGCACAATGATTATTATCATTAACTATTTTATTCACATTTATTTTTTTGGTGTGGATAAGGAGTTGCTTTTTACCGAATTTTAATTCTGCATTTCTCAAAAAATATCAGCCCACTTTTTATTGGTATTTTTTTTAGCAGCTGAAACGTAGATGAATAAAGCCTTTGTGAAATAATCAACATTTATAAGTGAATAAATTTTTGTTTTTCATTTTGAAAATTTTAAAATAATACAAACTCAATTTTCTTTTTTTTCAAAATAATTTTTTAAATTCTGTTTTGTAAATTTTTTTTCATCTTCTCTGGATATAAAAACGGTTTAACTTTGCAAATCAATAATATAAACATGCACAAATCATCGATAAGTATAGATATTCTGCTGGATCCTGATAAAGTTCCTGAAAGTATACACTGGAATGCAACAGACAGCAGTGCAGAAATGGCACAGAAAGCAAAAGCAATGTGTTTGGCATTTTGGGACCCTTCAGATAAAACAGCCATGAGAATAGATTTGTGGACAAAAGAAATGATGGTCGATGAAATGGGAGAGTTTTTTTACCAGATGTTATTTACCATGTCTGATACTTTTTTGAGAGCAACTAAAAATGCAGAACTCGCATTGGAAATGAAAACCTTTTCAGAAGTATTTATTAAAAAGTTTAGGGCTGCGCAGATAACTGAAAATGGGGCTTAGGAAGAGGCTTACTAACGAGTTATTACGAATTATTAGAGCTTAAAAATTTGATTACTTTAATCAATTTCAATAAATCAATTTCAATATTTTATCATGAATTTAGAAACTAAAATAATGGCAGAAATGAAAGATGCCATGAAAGCTAAAAATGAAGCAGCTCTTCGCACGTTGCGTGCAATAAAAGCAGAAATAATAAAAGCAAAAACAGAACCGGGTGCAGGTGGTGAAATTGATGAAACTACAGAGCAAAAGTTTTTACAAAAAATGGTAAAACAGCGCAAAGATTCTTTGGAAATATTTGAACAGCAAGGTAGAGAAGATTTGGCTGTAAAAGAAAAGGAAGAGCTGGAAATTATTCAACGCTTTTTGCCAAAACAAATGACAGAAGCAGAAATTACAGAAGAAGTAAAAAAAATAATTTCTTCTATAGGCGCATCTTCTGCTGCAGATATGGGTAAAGTAATGGGCATAGCTACAAAGCAATTAGCCGGCAAGGCCGATGGTAAAATTATTAGTGGAATTGTAAAATCACTTTTAGCATAACAGCATTATGTTTATAGATGTTGCTTACCTTATTTTAATTACCATTGCCTGTTATAAAGGGTTACGCAAAGGTTTTATTATAGCCATATTTTCTGTGCTCGGTTTTATTATTGGTATTGCAGCGGCTTTAAAATTGTCAGCAGTTGTAGCAGTAAAACTGGCAGTGCATACAGGTGCTGCTAAATGGTTGCCAGCCGTTTCTTTTTTGTTGGTTTTTTTGGCTGTAGCTTTTATTGTAAACCTGTTGGCAAAAGTTATTCAAAAAACATTTGAAACTGTAATGCTGGGTTGGATAAATAGATTAGCAGGTGTTGCGCTTTTCATTTTATTATACAGCATTATATTTAGTGTTTTTTTGTTTTACGCTGTACAATTACATTTTATAAATGTTGAAACAGCAAGTAATTCTATTGTTTATCCTTATCTGCAGCCACTTGCGCCAAAAATTATTAATTTAATGAGCAATGTAATACCCTGGTTTAGAAATATGTTTTCAGAATTAGAGCAGTTTTTTGCGGGGATTTCTTCAAAATAATGATTTTAATTTTCTTTAAATCTTACGCTATACCAAACTTTACTCATTTTTATTTTGTTCGATTTTATAAAATATCAAAGCCTTTGCTTTTGCGCTGTTTTCGTATTTATATGTTACAGAGTTATATAATTTACATTAGCAATTAAATTTAATAATGCCTTTTTTTTGGGGGAAACAACGTATTTTAGCAAATTACAGAACGATACTTACGCAGTAATGAGTTACGAAATAAAACAAGACGGGAAATTTTCATTTATAGAAGAAGGCAGCGGTGAAATTTTGATGCTGTTGCATGGGTTGTTTGGTGCATTAAGCAATTTTCAGGATTTAGTAGAGCATTTTAAAAAAAACTACACCGTTGTAGTTCCTATTCTGCCTTTGCTTACAATGGATCTGTTGCATACAACTGTTGGCGGACTTGAAAAATTTGTAAACCGTTTTATAGAGCACAGAAAATACAACAACATTCATTTATTGGGAAATTCTCTTGGCGGACATGTGGGTCTCGTTCATATTTTAAGACATCCAGAAAAAATTAAATCTTTAATTCTTACAGGCAGTTCAGGTCTTTTTGAAAACGGTATGGGAGATACTTATCCTAAACGTGGCGATAAAGAATACATCAGAAATAAAACAGCTTTTACTTTTTATGATCCTGCAATGGCAACCGATGAACTGGTTGAAGAAGTTTTTGAAATTACAAATAACCGAATGAAGGTTATAAAAATTATTGCTCTTGCTAAAAGCGCTATAAGAAATAACCTGGGCGAAGAATTAAAGGCGATTAAACAACCTACTTGCCTTATTTGGGGTAACAATGATAATGTAACTCCACCATTTGTAGGCGAAGAATTTCACAAGATTATTCCCAACAGCGAACTGCATTTTATAGATAAATGTGGGCATGCACCAATGATGGAAGTGCCGGAAGAATTTAATAAAATATTAGATTCTTTTCTTTCCAAAATAAATTCTCCTGCAACTGTTTAACTATTTCTTTTGTCATACCTGTATAATGAATGACACAGTTTTTGTAACTTGATAAACAATTGCGTACAAATGCTTACAAAAGATCTCATCAATAATAATATACCCAGACTTCAGCTGCAGGACAGTGTTGGTAAGGCTTTACAGTTAATTAATGATTTTAGAATATCTCATTTGCCCGTTGTAAATGATAATATTTTTTTAGGTTTAATTAGCGAAGATGATTTGCTTGATGCAGAAAATGATAAACTTACCATTGAAGTTTTGCAGGATAGTTTTTTAAATGCTCCCGTACCCGGAAATGTTCATTTCTTAAATGCGGTAAGCAACAGTATACGTTTTGATACGACAGTTATACCTGTTGTTTTAAACCAAAATGAATATGTTGGGGTAATTACCATTAATGATCTTTTAAAAATGTTGGGAAATTTTGCAGGGGCTGATGAAATAGGCGGTATAATAGTATTGGAAATGGAAAGACTACAGTTTTCCATTTCTGAAATTAGCAGAATTGTAGAAAACAACGACAGCACTATTCTGCATTTAAACACAACCACTGACTCAGTAACCGGTTTGTTAACGGTAACTCTTCACATAAATAAAAGAGAAATCGCTTCTATCATTTCAAGTTTTGAAAGGTATGAATACGATGTAGTTTATTCTTTTGGTAACGAAAAATTTGAAAATGAAATAAATACCAATTATCAAAACCTGATGAACTATCTTGATATTTAAAAATTATAAGTTTAAAAATTATCTGTTGCAAAAACACTTCTCTAAAATTATAAGTAAACTGCTTCAGAAAAATGATTAAAAATCATCAGTACTTAGTATTCTTTATTGTTTGTTTTTTTCAGCCGCAAAGTATTATTGCACAATCTCCCATTTCAACTTCAATACAATCAAATACCTTATTAGATACAACTGAACAGAAAATTATCATCAGTGGTATAAATATTACCGGCAATAAGCATACTAAAACTTACATCATCGAAAGAGAAATTCCTTTTAAAGCAGGGGATAGTCTGTTGCAAAAAAATTTAACAGCCATATTAGTACAGGCAAGGAACCAGGTTTACAATACCAATTTATTTACTGAAGTAAAATTCGATTCTATACAGCAGGCTGATTCTTCTTTAAAAATAAATATTGTAGTTAGAGAGCGATGGTACATATTTCCAACTCCTCAATTTCAATTGGTTGATAGAAGTTTAAATGAATGGATTAAAACTTACAATGCCGATTTTAACAGGGTGGTGTATGGGTTAAAATTTGCGCATTATAATTTTAGCGGAAGAAGAGACCAGCTGCGCATTTATCTTCTAAACGGTTATGCACGAAATATTTCTGCAAGTTATAGTGCACCATACAGCAATACAAAACTTACCGAAGGTTTTGGTGTTGCAGCAGGGTTTACTCAAAACAGGGAGGTTGGTTACAAATTAAATTATAACAACAAAATATTAAACTATAAAAAAAGTGGTTTTGTAAGAAATAATTTTAATGCAGCTATCGGTTATTCTATTCGTAAAGGCTTTTTTAAAACAACTAATTTTTCTGTAGGGTTTAATTATTCAAATATTGATGACAGCATTGTTACATCTAAATACAATCCATCTTATTTTAACAGCGCCAACAATAAACGGTTCATTCCTGATTTTGGTGTAGGCATTTCTTACACCAATACAGACAACAATAATTATCCTCAAAAAGGTTTTCTATTCTTATGGCATAAGCAAACGTGGTTTACAGTTCATTGGCGGCATTAACAGCCTTTCCTTATCCGGATCATTTGCTAAATTTTATAAACACAAACATAATTATTTTAGCATTGTTCAATCATCTGCAATGGTAAAATTACCTTTTGAACAGGCATTTATAAATAGGAGGGCATTGGGTTTTGGAAGTTTAAGCTTACGGGGGTTGGAGGTATATTTAATTGATGGAGTTGTAGCAGGAGTTGCAAAATACACCCTAAATAAAAAAGTTGCCGAGTTTAAAATTCCTATTCCTTTTAAATTAAAATCTTTAGCCTACATACCGTTTAAAATTTTTGCAAAAACATATACGGATGTTGGCTACAGTTATCTTTCAAAAAAGTATGACAGCCGGCTTAATAATAAACTTTTATACACAGGAGGTTTTGGTATTGATGTTGTTACTTTTTACGATATAGTTTTTAAAGTAGAATACAGTTTTAACCAGTTAGGCGAAAAGGGTTTATTTTTGCATGGAAAAGGTGGTTATTAAAAAACGGGTAAGTTTATTAAAAATGAGAATAGCAATTTACAGCAGAGGCTTAGAAAATATCCAGCTACAGGATCTGGAGTTGCTTATACAGGAACTGGAAAAGTACGGTGCTGAACCTGTTTTTTTTCAGGATTTTTTTAACCTGTTTTATTCTGCAATAAAAATTCCATGTAAATATTCTACATTCACTTCTTCCGAAGATCTGGATCTTTCCATAGATTGTTTAATTAGTCTTGGCGGTGATGGCACTTTGCTGGATACTGTTACTTTGGTAAAAGACTCCGGCATTCCTGTACTCGGTATTAATTACGGAAGGCTTGGTTTTTTAGCAAGTATCGGCAAAGAAGAATTACACTCTGCATTAAATGCACTGGTAAACAGAAAGTATGTTTTGGATAAAAGAACACTCTTGCATTTAGATGCTGATATTCCTGTTTTTGATGATATGCGTTATGCACTTAACGAGTTTACATTGCATAAAAACGATACTTCGCCCATGATAAAAATTCACACTTATTTAAATGGTGAATTTTTAAATACCTACTGGGCAGATGGTTTGATTGTAGCAACACCAACTGGCTCTACAGGTTATTCACTTAGTTGCAATGGTCCCGTGGTTTTTCCTGACAGTGCAAGTTTTGTAATAACACCTGTTGCGCCCCATAACTTAAATATTCGCCCCATAATTGTTCCTGATAATACAATAGTTTCTTTTGAAGTTGAAGGCAGAACAGATGGCTTTCTTTGTACACTGGACAGCAGGAGGCAGCTCGTTTCTAAAGAAATACAGCTGGCTGTAAAAAAAGAAACATTCGGTATAAATTTAATAAGGCTAAATGAAAATAATTTTTTGCAAACACTCCGTAATAAACTATCGTGGGGTTTAGACAAGAGAAATTAAAAATGAATTCACAGCCAAAAAAAATACAACGTGCTTTTATAATTTATTGGGTGTTGCTGGCATACATCATTGCTGCACTCATTTGGTGGTTTATTGCACTTAGCAGGCAAAACGAATTAATGAGCCGCTATAAACTGGATAATCTTAAAAAGGATGATATAAATTATGCACAGAATCAAAAAAAAATCATAAAAGATAAAAGTAAAAAAACTGCACAGTATTTAGGTGAGGGTGGTACTTTTCTTTTATTAATTCTGGCAGGTGCTACTTTTGTTTTTAGAGCAGTAAGGAGAGAATTAAGATCGAGTGCTGAGCAGCAAAATTTTATGATGGCCATTACACATGAATTGAAAACCCCAATAGCCGTTACAAAATTAAACCTAGAAACCCTTCAAAAACATAAGCTTGCAGAAGCCCAACAGCAAAGACTTATAGACAATTCACTGCAGGAAACTAACCGCTTAGATACGCTATGTAATAAT
>JANLVW010000553.1:0-1957 GCA_031364205.1 Ferruginibacter sp. | reverse complement strand
ACAGTTGAACAGTAAAATCTTTTTTCAACTTTTTTAAAAAATTTTAATTCCATCATACCTTTTATCATGCAGAATGTTTCACTTAATTAATTTTGTTAAAATGATTTTATGGCATGGCAATAATTTAAAAAATTATCACCTAATACAAAAGAGAAATATAACTTTATAGCATGGCAAATAATTTTGATAAACAACGACACAAAAAAGCATTGACCTACACCGCAATTATTTGTGGGGCTTTGCTGCTCATGTTTATTTTTATAAGCTGGACGGTTTTGCCACCTTCACCAGCAGTTGTGCAGGATTTAATGGAAATTAATCTTGGCAATAACGATGAAGGTTTTGGCGAAGAACAACCACTCATAAAAGGACCGGGAAAACCGGAAAAAGAAATTGCTGAACAGCCACAATCTTCACCTGCAAAAGAAGAAGTGGCAGAAGAAAAAATTACGCCAGATGATAATGCAGAAGAAGCGGCGGCCCCTGTTGTAAAATCAGTAAAAAAAATTACACCGGTAAAAATAGCTTCACCCACTCCTACTACTGCTGTATTGCCGGCTCCAAAACCTAAAACACCCAAATTGGTTTATAATGGTCCGGGCAAACAAAACGGCAACAATGCTACACAGGATAATGGATATACGATGCAGGGAAATAATAAGAATGGAAAAGGTGATGCAGGTGACCCAACGGGCAATAAAGATTCGTACGGTAATACACCTGGTGGTAAAGTAGGCGGACCAAAAGTAATAAGTGGTAACAGAAAAGTAGTGCGCTATTATTCTTTTACCGGTGAACTAGCAAAAGCAACGATCAATGCAGTAATAAAAGTTACACCCAGCGGAGTTGGTTCTTTTGTTCGGATTGGCCTGGGCAGCACAAGTTTTAGCAGAGATTACGCAACAGCAATATCTGGCTATTTAAGAACGATGCAGTTTGATAAAGCCGATGATGAAAGTGTGGTGACTGTACAGTTTAATTTTTATGTGCAGTAGATTTTATTTTAGCTTCCTCACACATTGTTTTAATATTATACTTTTAACCAATGATGACCTACCAAGAAACATTGGATTATCTCTACAGCCAGCTGCCCATGTTTAGCAGAATTGGCAGTGCCGCTTATAAAACAGATTTACATAATGCCATTGCATTATGCAACAGCATTGATAATCCCCAACAAAAATATAAAACTATACATGTAGCGGGCACAAATGGTAAAGGTAGTACTTCGCACATGCTAGCAGCAATTTTACAGGAGGCGGGTTATAAAACCGGGCTCTACACTTCTCCGCATATAAAAGATTTTAGAGAACGTATTCGTGTAAACGGTGAAATGATTTCTGAAAATTTTGTAGTTGATTTTACAGAAAAAACAAAAGCTATAACTAAAGAAATAGAACCATCTTTTTTTGAAATGACGGTAGCCATGGCTTTCGAATATTTTGCAGAACAGCAGGTAGATTTTGCGGTAATAGAAACCGGGCTTGGTGGCTTACTCGACAGTACAAATATTATAACCTCCATACTTTCGGTAATAACGAATATTGGTTACGACCACCAAAATATTTTAGGAAATACATTGGAAGAAATTGCTACGCAAAAAGCGGGTATAATAAAAGAAAATGTACCCGTTGTAATTGGGGAAACTTTACCTGAAACAAAACATATTTTTATTGCAACTGCCTCAAGGAAAAAAGCTACAATACATTTTGCTGAAGAGAATTTTATTACCTCTTACATAGATTCTGAGGGAGAATTATTGCTTTGTAATGTAAAAGATATTGAAGAAAATGTAACTGAAAAGTTCAGGTGTGACCTGTCAGGATTGTACCAGGCAAAAAACATTTGTACGGTTTTGGCAGTTGTAAAAGAACTTAGAAAAATGGATATTAATATTCCTGAAACTGCACTGCACAGCGGAATTGAAAAGGTAAAAGAAATTACCGGCTTGCGTGGC
>JANLVW010000528.1:0-1729 GCA_031364205.1 Ferruginibacter sp. | reverse complement strand
CCCTAACCATCGCAACAACCTCATTCCTAATCTGTTCCTCGGTATTTGTGCAACCTTCATTGGTAGTAATGGTTACTGTAGGTATGAATGAACCTACGGTGCTGTACGTGTGCGATGCGATACTAGATGCAGGGCTGCCGTCTCCATAATCATAAGAATAAGTTGTTACACTGGCACCATTCGGTACAATCACGTTGGCTGTAAAATTTACATTTGCAGGTATACAGCCTTTTATTGGAAACACAGTACCTGTAACGGGCGGCTTTTTAACTATGATATCAGTTGTGCTCGTAGCAAAGCAACCGGATACATCTGTGGCCTTTATTGTAGCTGTAAAATTTCCAAATCCTGAATAATTATGATTTATGGTAGATGAATTGGTAATTACGTTGGGGCTGCCATCTCCAAAACTCCATTCATAGGTTCCTATATTACCCGAAGAATTTGCTGTAAATATGATATTCCCCGGAGCGCATATATAATTCCTATCAGCAGTTAATGAAGCAGTAATGCTTTGGTTAATAATTATTGTTTGAGATGTTTCAATTGCCTGTTCGTTATAAACTGTTACCAGTTTTACGTTGTAAGTTCCGGGAGCTGAATAAATAATAGATGGATTAAACGAATTACTCGTTTGTCCGTTGCCAAAGTTCCAGGTAAACCCAATAGGATTTCCTGTATAAGTTTGCGTAAAATTTATAGTAATGGGACTACAAAGTGTGCCGTTGGAACTTTGATAAGTAAAAGTGGAGCTTTGCCCATTTACCGAAAAGGAACAATAACAAATGAAAAAAGGTAAAAATAGAATCAATAATTTATTCAAAATATTTTTTTCAACGGATAAACAAAATCAACTCCTTCATCTTAAACATAACATACTAGGAATAACGATTTTGCTGCAGCAAAATTGTATTGTGTTAGTAATTTTTAAGGCCAATATTGATGCATTGCAAATAGTATGCTATAAACAATTTTACGAAATCTGGAATACATCAAATATTCCTATTCGAATATTTTGTCTTTTATTACTGAAATTATTTTATAAAATAGCTCTCAAGATTTAATACTCCAAGGTTTGGTAAGACGGGAAAGTGAATATACCTTTTTATTTAGTATTAATATTTTTTATAATTCGAAACGGATTAATGTTTATTCAATTAACTTGTTTCTCATTGCATACATAATAAGCCCGCCAATGGTTTTAGCGTTTACTTTACTTTTCATATTTTGCCTTATGGTTTCAATTGTTCGGGGGCTTAAAAATATAACTTTAGATATTTCTTCTGTGGTTTTATCTTCTGAAAGAAGCTGAAGAATTTTTATTTCCTTTTCACTGAAAGTAACCGGAAGGTTGTCGCCATAAATCTGTCTTACGCTTTTCTTTTGCATCAGCTTGCCCATAACTGCAGCATTTACCAGATCATTAAAATAATAATCTTCGTTCATACAGGTAAGAATAGCTTGGTAAATTTCTTCAGGATCTGTAGTCTTGGTAAGATAGGCATTGGCACCCATTTCCATCATTTTTGTAATCATCTGCTGATCATCATACATGGTGAGAACAATAATTTTAACAGTTTCATATTCTTTCCGTAAAATCTGTATTGCATTGATGCCATCAATTTCGGGCATTCGTATATCCATCAATAATACATCAGGCATTTTGATGCTAATTTTATGCAACATATCCTTGCCATCCTCTGCCTCCCACAATATTTTTAGGTTTTCC
>JANLVW010000520.1:0-1146 GCA_031364205.1 Ferruginibacter sp. | reverse complement strand
TTTAATAATAATATGGAATATACGACTACAAAGAAATAGCAATTATGCTATTGTTAGAAGTATGTTGTTGCGTTATTTTTATAATCCTGAAAACCAAAAAAACCAACACCTATGAAAAACACAGCAAAGAGGTATCTTTTTTTAAGTGCCATCACAAAATCTTTCAGCAAATTATTTAGGGGATTTTTTTTTACTAGCAGCCACGCAGACTTTAAAAGATTAAAGAATTTTATCTGCTAATTTTTTACCTGATTCTATCTTACTCCCTTGTTTGTTTGCAAATAACCTGCATTACCATTTTTACTAACCCATAGTAGTGGTTTATCCTGCATTAAAGATGCATTTAAACGAAGCATTTTCCGCTTATAAAATTACTTGCAGTTTTCTCTATACAAAGAATATTTTTGTATATGGGTCGTCTATTAATTATTGTAATTTTTATAAGTTTAAGCAATGTTTCATTTTCACAGCAAAAGTGGAACTTACAGTCCATTGTAGATTATGCAATGGCAAACAATATAAATGTAAAGCTGCAGGATGTGCAGGCCAGAATTGCTGCTATCAACCTAAAGCAAAGCAAACTTTCTCAGTACCCCAATGCAAACTTTAGTGCAAACACCTCTGTAAATTCCGGTAATAATCAGGATCCTACGACCTTTAGCCGTATAACCCAAACCTATCTTGCGGCAGGGCTTCAGTTACAGTCAAGTGCAGATATATTTAATTTTTACAGCAAAAGAAATAATATTGCTGCCAATAATTTTGAGGCACAGGCCGCCAATGCATCTACAGATAAAATTAAAAATGATATAGCACTTGCTGCTGCCAATGCATACCTGCAAATATTACTTAATAAAGAGACAGAAAATATTGCCCTGGTCCAAATTCAACAAACACAATCACAACTTGGTATTACCCGCAAGCAGGTTAATGCAGGAGCGTTACCTGAGCTTAATGCCTCTCAGTTAGAAGCCCAGCTTGCGGCTGACAGTGTAAATTATATAAATGCCAAAGGAAATACAGCTCTGAACATCCTCTCGTTAAAGACGTTAACGAATATTGATCCCGCTACGCCATTTGAAATAGATATTCCTCCTATTGATAAAATACCCGTAGAGCCAATAGCCAATTTACAACCAGATTACG
>JANLVW010000488.1:0-2828 GCA_031364205.1 Ferruginibacter sp. | reverse complement strand
GTGAAAACAATGGCTATGCAATGGGTACTTCCGTTAAAAGAACAAGTAAAACACTGGATATTTATAAAATGGCAGATGCTTATGAAATGCCTGCAGACACTGTTGATGGTATGAGCCCTGAAGATGTTCATAACGCAATTTTAAGAGCGGTAAACAGAGCTAGGGAGAAAGGTGGACCGACACTTTTAGAAATTAAAACTTATCGCTACAAAGGCCACAGTATGAGTGACCCACAAAAATACAGAACCAAAGAAGAGCTTGAAGAATACAAAACAAAAGATCCCATTGAGCATGTATTAAAAGTTTTAAAGGAAGATTTTAATATTTCTGATGAAGATGTAGATTCCATTAACCAAAGAGTAAAGGCTGAAGTGGAGGAAGCAGTAAAATTTGCAGAAGAAAGTCCTTGGCCTAATGATGATGAACTTTTAAAAGATGTGTATTCCCAAGAAGATTATCCATTTATTACAGACTAAAAAAAATGCATTACCCAATTAATTTTTCATATACCTATAACTAACATGGCAGACAACAAACCTACCGTAACAACAGAAGTTAATATAACTACCGAAACGTATACTGTAAAAAAGAATTTTCGGGAAACATACAGCAAACCTATAATTTATATGGGTGGTGCATTAATAATTATTTTGGTAGCCTATTTTGGTTATCAAAAATTGGTAAGTGAACCAAAAGAAATTGATGCCGCTGCTTTAATTTTTCCTGCAGAATCCTTATTTGATAAAATGGCTCAAACCGGTTTTAACAAAGATTCAGTAAACATTGTTTTAAACGGCGGCGTAAGTGATGGAGTAAATGTTACCGGACTTTTGAAAGTTGCAAGTAAGTATAGCGGTACCTTAAATGGTAACCGCGCAGAATACATGATTGGAGCCTGTTATTTGCATATTAAAGAGTTTGATAAAGCAATACAGCATTTAAAAGATTACAATTCAAATGGTGCAACACAGGTAGAAATAAAAAAATATATTTTACTTGGCAATGCTTACGCAGAACAAAAGAAAACTGAAGATGCTTTAAGTGCGTACAAAAAAGCTGCTGCTATAAATGAAAAAGATGAGGCATTTACAGCAGATGCTTTGATAACTGCTGCAGCTTATGCGGATTATATTGGCAAGCCGAAAGAAGCAATTGAACTTTACCAAAAAGCACAGGATAATTTTCCAAATTTTCAAACTGTGCAGAGTGGTGAAGTAGAAAAACATCTTGCAAAACTAGGTGTAACAAAATAAAAAGATTTAATGGCAATAAGTAACGAAAATCTAACTGATACAACAGGCATCCAATTTACAAAGGATGCCTTTGTTGTTATTATAAAAACTGAATGGAATGCGCATGTTGTTTATCTTTTAGAGGAAGGGTGTAAGAAAATTTTAGAACAGCATAAAGTCGATTTTAAAATTATAGAAGTGCCTGGAGCTTTTGAAATACCCTTTGCAGTAAATAAATACTGGAGTAAAGCTTTAAAATTAAATAATATTAAACTTCCTGATGCATTTATTGCGCTTGGTTGTGTTATTCGAGGGGATACACCACATTTTGAATATGTTTGCGAAGGTGTTACCCAAGGGATAATGAATCTAAATATTACATTACCAGTGCCCGTTATATATGGGGTTCTCACAGTAAATAATCACGTTCAGGCAGATGAAAGACTTGGGGGACGTCATGGTCACAAAGGTGAAGAAGCAGCAGCTGCCGCTATAAAAATGATTGCCTTTTCGCGGTCTGTTTAATAAATTTTGAAAATGAATGTTCAACTGTTTATACCCTGTTTTGTAGACCAGCTTTACCCACAAACTGCTTTTAATATGGTAAAGGTTTTAAAAAAAGCAGGTTGCAACGTTTTATATAATACCAATCAAACCTGTTGCGGTCAACCGGCTTTTAATGCAGGCTTCTGTGATGAATCCAGGGCTGTTGCTGAAAAGTTTTTAAATGATTTTAATACTGCGGATTACATCGTTGCTCCAAGTGCAAGTTGTGTAGGTTTCATAAGAAATTACTATCCGGATTTATTTGAAAAAAGTATTCATCAAAATAAAATTAAAGCTATTGGTAAACGTACATTTGAATTAAGTGAATTCTTGATTGATGTTCTAAAAATGGAAGACTTTGGCGCATCATTTAATGGAAAAATTACTTACCACGACAGTTGTGCTGCATTGCGTGAGTGTAAAATTAAAGAAGGACCAAGACGACTATTGAATAATGTAAAAGGTTTAGAGTTAATAGAAATGGATGAAGTAGAAACCTGTTGCGGATTTGGAGGTACTTTTTCAGTAAAGTTTGAAGGTATTTCAATCGCTATGGCTGAGCAAAAACTTACCAATATTATTGCTACGGGTGCAAATTGTGTTGTATCTACAGATTGTAGTTGCTTAATGCAAATTGGCGGTATCATACAAAATAAAAATTTACAAATAGAAACCCTTCATCTTGCAGATATATTGGCGAGCGGATGGTAAGTCATAAATTTAAAAAAGAATTAAATAACAAAGCATCCATTTTAAGGATGCTTTGTTATTTTAATTGATTTATTGTCTTACACAATAAAAGGATCTACAAGCAACAATACTTGAGCCTTTGTTAATGGCTCATCAAAAGAAGCAGTAGCTGCATCTAGAGAAGCATTACCGGGAAGGCTTGTAATAGTTACACCACCCTTAACAATATTTTCTTCACCATTATAATTGCCCTGCACAGCTGCTGCATAAGGTGCAACTCCAATATTGCTGTCTTTTTGATTTATCCATGGTTTAATTGAACCTGAATATAAAGTTGTATTTGCTGTAGCAGTACCACGG
>JANLVW010000446.1:0-1675 GCA_031364205.1 Ferruginibacter sp. | reverse complement strand
TTTGCTGTACCTAAAAAATTATCAATGTTATTGCCTGTAAAATTTAAATCCAGATCTCCTGAAAAATTAAATGCGTCTTTAGTAAATCCAAGATTTCTTAAATCTGCTTTTTCAACACTTGCCTGTAATTTAAAGCCAGGGTTTTTTTCTAAAAGATTAAGTGCGCCGTCAAAACTTGATATTTTCAAGTTGGGGTCATCTAAGGAGAAATGACCAATAAAAAGTTTCTTTTCAAAATCCCCGTTCAAAACCAGATTATGGTAATTGTAATTATTAAATTCCACTGAATTTACTTTGCCGTTTACTTTTGCATTTAAATCATTTAAGCTAAATCCGCTACCTGTAATTTTTGCGTTTAATGATATTTTCCCGAGTTGTGAATTTTGAATGAATGACCCAATGTTAAATCCTGTTGAAGAAATACTCCCTGAGTAAGAAGGTGTTTTATTTGCCGGGGTTTTCATATTTACATCTGCTGTTAAATTGCCAAGCGCAGTATTAAATGTTCCGAAAGCCACAAAATCTCTTATAAAACCAACAAAATTACCCGCAAAAGAAACGGTGCCAAGTTTTGAAATTGCAGGGTTTTGTATTTTTTTTAATTGCGGCACAATGCCAATCATGTCTATATAGTTCGTACGCAATTGTTTTGCCTGTAAATCTATAAAAGTACTGTTAATGTCGGGTAAGCCCCTCATAGCCAGATTACCTTCCAGCAAAGTGTTGCCGGTTTTTATTTTTATATTTTTTGAAACGAAATTATCCAGAGGTCCTTTTACATTTCCATCTAAAAAAAATAACCTTTTCCAGTTTTTTAAATTAGGCGAAAAAAAAGCCAGGTCATCGCTGTTAAGTGTAGCATCTAAAAAATTTGCCTCTAAAGCTACATTGTGTAAAAAGCTGCTAAAATCTTCCTGAAAACTTTTATACGTCATGGAAAAATAATCCCTTAACCTGCTTTTATTTGAAATAAGATCAAGGTTTTTAAACTCCATTATTTCCGGAGTAAGTTTAAGGTTGCTTTCGAGTTTTTTTATTTGTAAACCACTCCGTTCTTTTGCATTTAAGTTAATGTACATGGTAAGTGTGTCATTTAAAAAATGAACATTTTTCATGCTGCCATTTAACTTATTAAAATAAATATGTCTACCGTCAAACCGATCTACATATGGAGGCTCCTCAGTAAATTTATCGTTTTGAAAAGCTCCGTCTTCCATATCGAGTTTTCCGAGCTTGATATCCCATCCGCCATCATTCCATTTAAAAGCACCAATTACCGGTATTTTTTCTATTATTTGTTGAAGATTCGCCTGCACAGGCTTCTTACCTTGATAATCTCTTTGAGAAAACAAAGGATTTTTAAGTGTTATCTGTTTAATGTAAATCTTTTTATTCTTAACATCAACCAGGTCCATTGTTAGATCGAGCTTGCCTAAGTTTGCTATCATATTCTGCCCAATCCAGCCATCAATTTTATTAAATTTTATGTTATTAAAATGAAGTTCTTTTAAATCAATCACCACATCGCCACCGGTCGTTTTTTTCTTATTTGGTGTTGCAAAATAGTCTACTAAAAACTGATAATTCCATACAGAATCTGTTCGTTTCATATTTACCAGAGCATCGTTCAAGCCAATATTTTCAAGTGCAATTTTATTTTTAAAAAAGAACCAGT
>JANLVW010000442.1:0-3537 GCA_031364205.1 Ferruginibacter sp. | reverse complement strand
AAAGCATGCAACTTCCGATTTTATGGAAATTGAAAGGCAGCGTGGTATTTCGGTAGCTACATCTGTAATGACTTTTGAATACGATGGACATCTAATAAACCTTTTGGATACGCCTGGTCATAAAGATTTTGCTGAAGATACTTTTCGTACACTTACCGCAGTAGACAGTGTGGTTTTGGTAATAGATTCTGTAAATGGTGTTGAGCCACAAACCAGGAAATTAATGGAAGTCATTGCCATGCGCAAAACGCCGGTAATTGTTTTCATCAATAAAATGGATAGAGATGGTAAAAACCGTTTTGATTTGATGGAGGAGATTGAGAATGAATTAAAAATTCAACTACACCCAATGACGGTTCCTATTAACAGCGGTAAAGATTTTAAAGGGGTGTACGATTTGCATAAAAAAAGTCTTGTGTTATTTTCTGCAGGTACAAAAGCAAATGATGAAAATGTTTTAGAAATTACTGATATTAATGATAAAATTTTAGATGCTAAAATAGGAGAGAAGGATGCAAAAACTTTGAGGGAAGATGTAGAATTGATTGATGGTGTTTATGGTGAATTAAATTCAGAAGATTATTTAAGTGGAAATACTGCACCTGTTTTTTTTGGAAGTGCAGTAAATAATTTTGGTGTAAAAGAAATGCTTGATACGTTTGTAAGAATAGCGCCAACACCACGCCCTCGGCACACTACAACAAGGGATGTATTACCTGAAGAAGAAAAATTTAGCGGATTTATTTTTAAAATACATGCTAATCTTGATCCCAAGCATAGAGATAGAATTGCCTTTTTACGGGTTTGCAGCGGCAGATTTGCACGCCATACGTATTATAACCATGTTCGCTTGGAAAAAGATATGCGTTTTACAAATCCATACAGTTTTCTTGCCCGGCAAAAAGATGTAATTGAAGAAGCTTACCCGGGCGATGTTGTTGGTTTGTTTGATACAGGTAATTTTAAAATAGGAGATACCCTTACGGAAGGAGAAGATTTTTATTTTACAGGGATCCCAAGTTTTTCACCGGAAATTTTTAAAGAGGTAATTAATAAAGACCCAATGAAAACCAAACAACTTGAAAAAGGCTTGAACCAGCTTACAGATGAAGGTGTGGCGCAGCTTTTTACGCAATTTGGCGGAAACAAAAAACTAATTGGTTGTGTAGGTGAATTACAGTTTGAGGTTATACAATACCGTTTGCTGCAAGAATATGGAGCTTCAGTACAAATGAATAATCTTCCTTTTTTTAAAGCCTGTTGGCTTACGGCAACAGACCCTAAAAAGCTAGAAGACTTTACAAAATATAAACAGGCAAATATTGCAGAAGACAAAGATGGTAACGTCGTTTATCTTGCCCAAAGCGAATGGTTTTTAAATACAGAAATAAGCAACAATCCAGATATTGCTTTTCATTTTACAAGTGAAATAAATAAGGTCTAGACTGAAATTATATATTTTGACTATTGTAAATGTTACCTGATTAAAATTACATTACCTTTTCTTACAATATCCCCGCAGTTTGTTTTTGTATTAATATAATATACACAGTTTCCAATTTCAACCGGATGACCTTTATATTGTCCATTCCAGCAGGTATTAATATCATTTGTTTCAAAAACTTTTTCTCCCCATCTGTTGTAAATTATAAAATAAATTTTTTGAGAGGAACCGAAACCTTTTAATCCAAAACAATCATTTTTTCCATCCCCATTTGGCGTAAACGCATTTGGTAAATTGAATGTATTATTCCCCAGACTCGCCAAAACTGTTATTTTATCTTTACCATTACACCCGTTACTATCGACTCCGGTAACAATATATTCAGTATTAATTACAGGGTTTGCAACAGGGGTTGAGATAAATAAATTATTTAAGGTAGAGGATGGATCCCATGTATATTGAATCGCACCCGTTACATTTAATTTTGCAGTAGGTATTGAACAAGTTATATCATTCGATTTTGTCGCATTTAAAATTGGTAGGGGATTAGCAATAACCATTACTGAAAAATTGCTATCGTAATCACAAACCCTGTCTTTAATGTTTAAATTATAAGTAAAATTTCCAGGCGGGTTTGCTACAAGATTTATTATAGTTGAATTGCTTAAATAAGTGTACGTGCTCCAATTGTAAGTATACGCATTCCCATTATTTCCATTAAGTACAACGCTGCTGTTTGTACAAAAACTTTTGTTGGGTGGTGCTATTATTGTTTTTGGTTTGGTAACAGAAACTACAACAGTATCTTTTGTGGTGCAACCATTGCTTGCTGTTCCTGTTACAAAATAAATAATACTGGAATCTTTTAAAAAAGTAGGGTTGGAGGCACACTAGTGTCCTGTAAAAATATATAAAAGTTCTTCGACATTCTTGATAGACGTGTATTACAGCGGACAAACAAACGGTGACGATTTGAATTCAAATTATTTCCGCTAAAATTCCAGATGAATAATGGTAAATATGTATTTACACAAATCGCTTCTTTTCTGCCTTCACGAATTTTTGATATGTGTGTTTCAAAATATGAAGTCAACAAATGGGTAAAACATTTCAGTTGCTGGAATCAACTCATGTGTATGATGTTTGGTCAATTAAGCGGTCGTGAAAGTTTAAGGGATTTGCTTATTACGGTCAGTGCCCATTCTAACAAATACTATCATTTAGGCTTTGGAAAAAATGTATCCCGTACTAATTTAGCGATAGCTAATGAGCAGCGGGATTGTTGTATTTATGAATCTTTTGCCTATGAAATGATTGCCATTGCTAGAGGCTGCATAATGGATGAAACTGATTTCACGCTCTTGATTACGGGCAATGTATATGCTTTTGATTCTACCACAATTGACCTTTGCTTAAATGTATTTTGGTGGGCAAACTTTCGAAAAGTAAAAGTAGCTATAAAAATCCACACACTTTATGATGTCAAAACTTCCATTCCTGCTTTTGTACATATAACCGAGGGGAATGTTCATGATGTAAATGCATTAGATGTTCTGACTTACGAAGCAGATGGGTTCTACATTATGGACAAAGCCTATGTAGATTTCAAAGGCTTGTTTACTATCAATCAATCAAAGGCATTTTATGTTACAAGAGCCAAAGAAAATTTTAATTTTAAGCGAATCGGTTCTCTAAAATCAGACAAACCAAATGGCGTTATTTGTGACCAGACAATAAAACTCAAGGGGATAAAATCTTCAACATACTATCCGGTTGTTTTAAGAAGAATTAAATTTTTTGACAAAGAGCAACGAAGAACATTTGTATTCTTAACCAATAATTTTTCTCAATCTGCTGTCGATATTGCGATGTTGTATAAGTGTAGGTGGAAAGTAGAATTATTTTTTAAATGGATAAAGCAGCAGCTGAAAATAAAATCATTTTGGGGTATATCAATGAATGGAGTAAAAACACAAGTTTATATTGCAATAATTACCTACACTTTGGTTGCAATTATGAAAAGTAAACTAAAAATAAAAAGGTCAACGTATGAAATATTACAGATAATGAGCGCTTCGCTTTTTGACAAAGCA
>JANLVW010000426.1:0-1837 GCA_031364205.1 Ferruginibacter sp. | reverse complement strand
GGTTAAACCATTTGGCTTTTTCAAAATCAAATTTTGCTCCTCCTTTATGTACACGATCCATGCTGAAAGCTTCTATCATTTCTTCCATGGTAAAAACTTCCTGTTCTGTACCGGGGTTCCAGCCCAGCATTGCGAGCATGTTTAAAAATGCTTCAGGTAAAAAACCCAGTTCTTTAAAACCCTTTGTTATTTCATTTGTTTTGGGATCTGTCCAGTCCATTGCATATACCGGGAAGCCAAGTCTGTCGCCATCACGTTTGCTTAGTTTACCATTGCCATCCGGTTTTAAAATCAAAGGTAAATGCGCCCACTGCGGCATATTTTCAATACCAAATAAATGTTGCCAAAGTAAAATATGAACCGGCGCACTCGGCAACCATTCTTCCCCACGAAATGCATGGGTGATCTTCATCAAAAAGTCATCAACCACCACTGCTAAATGATATGTGGGCATTCCATCTGCTTTTAATAAAACCTTGTCATCAACATTATTTGTATCAAAAGTTATTTCGCCACGTATCATATCAGTAAAAGCTACGCTGCTATTTTCTTCCACTTTTATTCTGATAACATAAGGCTTTCCCGCTGCCAATAATGCCGTAGTTTCTTCGGGTAACAACCGCAAAGAATTGTTCATCTTCATTCTTACACCGCCATCATATTGTAAACTTCCGCTGCCCTGTGCTTTTCGTTGCTCCCGCATTTCTTCAATTTCTTCCGGCGTATCAAATGCATAATAAGCATGGCCTTCGGTTACAAGTTTTTCTGCATATGCTTTGTACAAATCTTTTCTTTCACTTTGGCGGTAAGGTGCATACGGTCCGCCTTTCATAACACTTTCATCAGCTTCAATCCCACACCACTTTAGGCAATCAAAAATATATTCTTCAGCACCTGCCACAAATCTTGACTGGTCAGTATCTTCCACTCTCACTATAAAATCGCCACCATGTTTTTTGGCAAATAAATAATTGTATAAAACTGTTCTTACACCACCTAAATGTAAACCACCAGTTGGGCTCGGTGCAAATCTTACTCTTACTTTACTCATAAATGCAAAGATACAATTTCCAAAAAATGGTTTTAATGTAATTCTCCGCATAATCTTACAAAAAAATGCTACGTGAATCAAAGAAGTCTGCTGTAATCTTTTCGCAAAACGCAGAAGCAATCCTAAAAAACGGGAAAGGCAAAAACCTTATTACTTTTTAGAATCAAAAATTACATTTGTCGTATAAATATTTTTTAATGAATGACAAACTTTTGTAGTGTATATTTTAGTGGTACTTTAAGTTTATTTTGCATTATGTTTTATTTTGTAAAATCGCCCAGGTGGTTGCAGATGTTGTACCCGAACAGAGTTTGGCAAATGGACAAACATAAAAAAGAAATTTATTTAACTTTTGATGATGGACCACATGCCGGCATAACCGATTTTGTGTTGGATGAGTTGAAGCAATACAATGCTGAAGCAACATTTTTTTGCATTGGGAATAACGTACTTAAATATCCTGAAGTATATCGCCGTATTATTGATGAAGGCCATTCGGTTGGCAACCATACCCAGCAACATTTAAACGGTTACAATACAACTGATAAAGTATATGTTGATGATATTTTAGAAGCATCAAATTATATTGATAGTAATTTATTTAGACCGCCATACGGAAAGCTTAAAACTTTTCAGGCTAAAATAATAACTACCCTTAAAAAGCCTTTTAAAATAATAATGTGGACGATATTAAGTGGCGATTTTGATATTTCTTTATCACCACAAAGATGTCTGGAAAATGTAGTCTTTAAAATTTCCAAGGGGGCCATTGTTGTTTTTCATGAC
>JANLVW010000424.1:0-3088 GCA_031364205.1 Ferruginibacter sp. | reverse complement strand
TCCTAATTATTGGAGTATACGCAGAGGTAAATTAATACAGATGAAGCTTGATCTGGAAGAAATGGAGCAGAGACCAACGGATAAAATTGATGGATTCAGAGAAAATCTTGAAAGATTATTACCTACACTATTCGCTCACAGGTGCAGTGAATTAAAGTCTGGTGGTTTTTTTAAAAGGGTTGAGGAAGGAACATGGATGGGACATGTAATTGAGCACGTTGCCCTTGAACTTCAAACACTTGCGGGTATGGATATGGGGTTTTGGCCGCACACGTGGCACAGGTAAAGAAGGTGAGTACTATGTGGTTTTTGATTATATGGAAGAGGCAGTTGGACTATATGCGGCAAAAGCCGCTTTCAAAATATGTGAATCTTTGATAGATGGAAAACTATATGATTTTACAGACGATGTGCAAACTATGAGAGAGTTGCGAGAAGAAACCCGCCTTGGTCCAAGTACAGGCTGTATTGTAGAAGAAGCGGCAAAGCGTGGTATACCTTTTATCAGGTTAAATAAAAGCAGCCTTGTACAGCTTGGTTATGGTATAAACCAACAAAGGATAAGGGCCACAATAGCCGGCACAACAAGTTGTATAGCTGTAGATATTGCAGGTGATAAAGATGAAACAAAAAGGTTGTTGCAAGCCGCAGAAATACCTGTGCCAAAAGGGGGTATTATCAGAGAAGAAGATGAACTAAAAAGTGCTATTGACAGTATTGGTTATCCCTGTGTTTTGAAACCGTTAAATGGCAACCACGGTAAAGGTGCCACTACAAACATTGTAAATTACGAACAGGCTTTAACTGCCTTAGTTGCTGCGCAAAAATATGGTCGTTATGTTATTGTAGAAAAATTTATTACAGGCTTCGATTTTAGATTACTGTGTATAAACTATAAATTTGTATGTGCAGCATTGCGTACACCTGCGGCTGTTACAGGTGATGGTGAGCACACTATTCAATGGCTTATTGAGGAAACAAATAAAGATGAACGCAGAGGCTACGGACATGAAAAAGTGCTGACACAAATTAAGATTGATGATTTTACCAAAAAAATGCTTGATGATAAAGGATATACATTAGAAACTGTACCACAGAAAGGGGAACAGGTTTTAGTAAAACCAACTGCCAACCTCAGTACCGGCGGTACTTCTACCGATGTTACAGATGAAGTTCATCCATCCAACATATTTATGGCAGAAAGAATAAGTAAAATTATTGGGTTGGATATTTGTGGTATCGATATAATGGCTCCAAACCTAAAACTACCCATTAATGAAAATGGCGGTTCAGTGCTTGAAGTAAATGCTGCTCCGGGTTTTCGCATGCACATTGAACCATCTGAAGGTATTGCCAGAAATGTTGCAGAGCCTGTTATTGATATGCTTTTTCCAAAAGAAAATACAGGGCGTATTCCCATAATCGCCATCACCGGCACAAATGGAAAAACCACAACTTCCAGGTTGGTGGCACATATTGCAAAAGCTGCAGGTTATAAAGTTGGTTACACAACAAGCGATGGTGTTTATATACAAAACCAGATGATGATGAAGGGCGATTGCACCGGGCCTGCATCTGCACATTTTGTTTTAAAAGATCCGACAGTAGATTTTGCAGTTTTAGAATCAGCCCGTGGTGGTATTTTACGAAGCGGTCTTGCATTTAGAAACTGTGATATTGCCATTGTTACAAATGTGACTGCAGATCATATGGGGCTTGGTGGCATTGACAGCCTTGCCCAAATGGCAAAAGTAAAATCTGTAGTGCCCGAAACGGTTTATAAACATGGGTATGCTATATTAAATGCAGATGATGATCTGGTATATAATATGCGTAAAGATTTAAAATGTAATGTTGCCCTTTTCAGCATGGATGAAAATAATCCCCGCATTATAAAACATTGTAAAAATGGTGGTCTTGCTTCCGTTTTTGAAAATGGATTTGTTACCATTATGAAAGGCACATGGAAAATAAGGGTACAAAAAGTTTCTGAAATACCAATCACTTACGGAGGTAAAGCGCTCCACAATGTTATGAATACCCTGCCTGCAATACTTGCCTGTTATTTATACAAAAATATTAAGGTGGCAGATATTAAACTTGCGCTCGAAACATTTATCCCTTCACCTACACAAACACCCGGCAGGTTAAATTTATTTGAATTTAAGCATTTTAAATTCCTTGCAGATTTTGCCCATAATCCTGCTGGGCTTCAGTTGCTGTGCGATTTTGTAGGTAAAATGGAAGGCAAGCCAAAAGTAGGAATTATAAGCGGTACAGGTGACAGAAGGGACGAAGATATTAGAGAACTGGGAGCTATTTCTGCAAAATATTTTGATGAAATAATTATTAGGCAGGATAAACATTTAAGAGGACGTACCGCCGAAAATATTGTTGAACTTTTAATTGAAGGTATCAATTCTCAAAAGGACAGAAAAATACCCGTGACGGTAATACTAAATGAAAAAGAAGCAATTATGTATGCTTACAATACTGCAAAACCTGGCTCTCTCATTACAATTATGTGTGATGTAGTAGCCGAAGCCATCGATTTAATTAAATCGCTAAAAGAAAAAGAAGACGATGAATAAAGGGTTAAAAAATAGTTTGGACTTTTTTTTAAAACCCTTATTTTTGCACTCCAAATAATACAGTTGTTTAAAGATTGGGTTATGGTGTAAAGGCAGCACAACAGATTTTGATTCTGTTTGTCTAGGTTCGAATCCTAGTAACCCAACAAGACTCTACATTACTGTAGGGTTTTTTTATAAATTTTATTTTATTTTATCATAAGTTATTTTTTTCGAAGCCCAAATCGAAATAAATAATTAAGTTGGTTATCTAATAAAATATAAATGAAAAAATTTTACTTTGTTTTTCTTGCGCTGTTTTTATCTCTTTCAATTAAAACTTTTTCTCAAAAAATTTCTTTCTATCCAACTAACTGGTGGGTAGGTATGAAATGGAATAAAGTGCAGATACTTATTTACAACGATGTTGAATCATTAAAACAGGCAACTGTCGAAATTAACTATCCGGGTATTATTCTCACAAAAATAAACAGGCTGCAAAATGAAAAATATCTTGC
>JANLVW010000386.1:0-2000 GCA_031364205.1 Ferruginibacter sp. | reverse complement strand
GCTGGTTTATATTTTGCAATTCAACTGGCTTCTCAAAATAATTATGAACTCACTTTTTTCAATACTTATCATATTTTAACTCCCACTGCGTGGAATGAAGTAAGAGTAGGTGGTTATGAAAAAGATGAAGCAGAAAAGATTGAAGAGGAATTAAATGCTTTTGTTGAAGAAACTTATAAAGGAATAAATGAAACTGCTGCTCAATATAAATGTGTAATAAAAAGTTCTGTATTTGCAGATAGTTGCATAAGAGAATATGCTGCTGAAAATAATTTTGATTTTATTTGTATAAGTACAAGAGGTGCCGGCGCTGTAAAAAGACTACTTGGTACAAATACAGCTAACCTGATAAATAATTCGGAAGTGCCCGTAATTGCCATTCCGCATAACTATGAAAAGCGTGCTGTAACCAGTATACTTTATGTATCAGATTTACTTAATTATGAAAAAGAAATTTTAAAGGTAATAGCATTTGCAGAGCCATTAAAAGCAACAGTAGAATTACTTCACCTTACATCTGCACCTGATAAAAAAGAAGATTTAGCATTAACAGACAGGGCTATTAAAGCAATTACAAATTATAATGTAAATTTTCAAACAACTCCAAGAAATCCTAATGAATCTTTGGTTTCAGATATTGAAGTTGCCGTAAAAAGTATTCAGCCTTCTGTTATGGTTATGTTTACGGAACAAAACAGAAACTGGTTTGAGAAAATATTTTTATCAAGCAAATCTGCAGAGTATTCCTTCGATGCTAAAGTTCCCTTATTGGTGTTTCATAAATCATAATAAACATTAGTATGAACATAAAATATCCAATTGAAGCTGTTCATACTTTATCTGTAGAAAAAACAATTACTGCCCTTGAAACCAATGCTGAAAATGGCATAAGCCCCGCAGAAGCAGAGGCTCGTACAGCAAAATTTGGTGCAAATATTTATGCGGTGCAAAAACAGAAATCGGTATGGTTAATACTGTTGCTCCAGTTTAAAAGTCCAATTGTTTATTTGCTGCTTTTTGCCATGGCAGTTACGCTTTATTTTCAAAACAATATTGAAGCTATTTCCATTGCTGTAGTCATTTTTGTAAATGCACTTATTGGATTTTTTATGGAGTTACAGGCCCGTAGTTCAATGAATGCTTTAAAGGAAATGGACGTAATACTTTCCAACGTTATTCGTGATGGAAAAACGCTGCAAATACCCTCTGAGAAAATTACGGTAGGAGATTTAATTGTTTTGGAAGCCGGTGATGTAATACCCGGAGATGCTCGACTGGTAGAAGCCAATCAATTGCAGTGCGATGAATCATCGCTTACCGGAGAATCACTTCCTACAGAAAAAAATACAGAAAAATTACTTAAAGAAGCTGCCTTAGGCGATCAATTTAATATGGTTTTTAAAGGCACATCTGTAATGAATGGTAATGGAAAGGCAGTGATTACAGGTATTGCAGAAAATACTCAACTTGGCACCATTACTTCTTTGGTGGACAGCCACAAAGAAACAGAAACACCTCTTGAAAAAAAGATAGCAGCATTAAGTATAAAACTCATCTGGATAACATTAGTAATGACATCCATTTTTGCTTTAACAGGATTTATACAAGGCAAACACTGGGCATTAATTTTAGAAACTTCAATTGCATTGGCTGTGGCAGCTTTTCCCGAAGGTCTGCCAATAGTATCTACCGTAGCTTTGGCTTATGGTATGTTGCTGATGGCAAAACGAAATGCAATTGTAAAAAAATTATCTGCTGTGGAAACCCTGGGCAGTACCAATGTTATTTTAACCGATAAAACAGGAACACTTACCGAAAATAAAATTTATGTAGATACGTTTTCTTTCCCCGAAGAAAATATTAAAGTAGCAATAGAAAACAACGCATTAAAATATGATAAAGCTGCAGTTGAAAAGAGTAAAAATAATTTTGAAAAGTTAATATTAATTGGTGCGTTGTGTAACAATGCTGCGGCAAAAAATGGCGATGATAAAAAGAAA
>JANLVW010000360.1:0-5412 GCA_031364205.1 Ferruginibacter sp. | reverse complement strand
GAGGATATTGATACCATTTTAAAACCAATGGCGCTCGATGCAAAGGAACCAATCGGCTCTATGGGTACAGATACACCCTTGGCAATACTTAGCGATATTCCACAACACATCAGTTCGTATTTTAAACAATTATTTGCACAGGTTACTAATCCACCCATTGATCCAATAAGAGAAAGATTGGTAATGAGCCTTGTTTCATTTGTTGGTAATAATGGGACATTGCTCGAAGAAAAACCCGAAGACTGTCATACCGTTGCATTGAAACATCCGATACTTACCAGCAAAGAATTAGAAAAACTGCGCAGCATTGATACGGGCAAATTTCAAAGCAAAACCTTACAGACTTATTTTCGTGCAGATGGTCAAGAAGGGTCTTTAAAATCAGGTTTAGAAAGGTTATGCAGATACGCTGAAGATGCAGTGTATGATGGGTTTGAAGTATTAATTTTAAGTGACAGAGCTGTAGATAGCGACCATGCTGCCATCCCAACTTTGCTGGCAACTTCGGCAGTGCATCATTATCTTATACAAAAAGGATTACGTGGGCAAGTGGGCATTGTAGTAGAAGCCGGCGATGTGTGGGAAGTGCATCATTTTGCGTGTTTAATTGGGTTTGGCGCTACAGCCATCAATCCATATTTGGCTATGGCTGCTATTAGAAATATGAAAACAAATGGGGCATTACATACAGCCCTTACATGGGAAGAATTGAGAAACAATTATATAAAAGCAGTGTGCGATGGGTTGCTAAAAGTTTTTTCAAAAATGGGAATTTCCACTTTGCAATCGTACCAAGGAGCACAGATATTTGAAATTTTAGGATTGAATAAAAGTGTAGTAGATAATTATTTTATAGGAGCCATTAGCCGCATTGAAGGTATAAACCTTGATGGGCTTGCTAAAGAAGCATTGGCAAAACATTTTTTAGCATTCAGTAAAAAAACGATGCCAACAGATAGATTACCGGTTGGCGGTATTTACCAATGGAAACGCAAAGGCGAATTCCATTTATTCAATCCCAACACCATTCACCTTTTGCAGTATTCTACAAGAACGAATGATTACAATATTTTTAAAAAATATTCCAGAGCAGTAAACGATCAAAGTGAAAGAGCAGCAACCTTAAGAAGTTTGTTTAAGTTTAAAAATACTCGTGCTGCAATTTCTATTGATGAAGTAGAACCTGCAGAAAATATTTACAAACGCTTTGCCACAGGTGCCATGAGTTTTGGCAGCATCAGTTGGGAAGCCCATACCACATTGGCTATTGCCATGAACAGGCTTGGCGGCAAAAGCAATACTGGCGAAGGTGGAGAAGATGAGAGGCGTTATGAAAAATTACCCAACGGCGATTATATGCGTTCTTCTATCAAACAAATTGCATCTGCAAGGTTTGGAGTGACGAGTTTGTATTTAACTGAAGCAGATGAGTTGCAAATAAAAATGGCGCAAGGTGCAAAGCCTGGCGAGGGTGGACAATTACCAGGTTATAAAGTTGATGAATGGATAGGGAAAGTACGCCATGCAACGCCAGGTGTGGGATTGATTTCACCACCCCCGCATCATGATATTTATTCTATTGAAGATTTAGCACAACTTATTTTCGATTTAAAAAATGCCAACCGTACTGCAAGAATTAATGTAAAACTCGTGAGCAAAGCCGGAGTGGGTACCATTGCTGCTGGGGTAGCAAAAGCAAAAGCAGATGTTATTTTGATTTCGGGGCACGATGGTGGTACGGGTGCATCTCCCATAAGTTCTATAAAACATGCGGGCTTGCCTTGGGAGCTTGGTTTGGCAGAAGCAAACCAAACACTCGTAAAAAATAAATTGCGCAGCCGGGTAGTTTTACAAGCCGATGGTCAAATGAAAACGGGTAGAGATATTGCGATTGCAACATTACTGGGTGCAGAAGAATGGGGTGTAGCCACCGCCGCACTTATCGTAGAAGGTTGTATTATGATGCGCAAATGCCATTTGAATACTTGTCCCGTTGGTATTGCATCGCAAGACCCTGAACTTAGAAAACGTTTTACCGGCAATGCAGAACATGTGGTAAATTTTTTTAAATTTTTAACAGAAGAACTGCGGGAAATAATGGCGGAGCTTGGTTTTAAAACAATCAATGAAATGGTAGGCCAAGTAGATTGTTTGGTACAAAAAGAAAATACTGAACATTGGAAATATAGCAAACTCGATTTGTCTGCAATATTGTACAAACCCAATCCCTCTTCTCTGGGAGGGTTAGGAGGGGCTCTTTATAATTCAGAAAAACAAGACCATGAATTGGAAAGTATTTTAGACTGGAAATTACTGGCAGCAGCAAAATCATCTTTAGAAAAAAAAGAAAAAACAGCAGCATCGTTTAATATTAAAAATACAAACAGAACAGTAGGAACCATTTTATCAAACGAAATAACAAAATTATACAAAGCAGCAGGTTTGCCCGATAATACCATCCATTTTAAATTTAATGGCACCGCAGGCCAAAGTTTTGGAGCATTTAATACAAAAGGAATTACGCTGGAATTAGAGGGCGATGCCAATGATTATTTTGGAAAAGGATTGAGCGGCGCAAAATTAATTGTTTATCCATCTGCTGATGCAGACTTTGCAGCAGAGGAAAATAGCATTATTGGTAACGTGGCTTTTTATGGAGCCACAAGTGGCCATGCATTTATAAGAGGAAAGGCAGGTGAACGCTTTGCAATTCGCAATAGCGGTGCAAATTTAGTGGTAGAAGGCGTTGGAGATCATGGGTGCGAATATATGACCGGTGGAAATGTTGTGATACTCGGTGCAACAGGAAGAAATTTTGCTGCAGGCATGAGTGGTGGTATTGCATACATATACGATCTGCAAAATACATTTGCTGCTGGCTGCAACAAACAAATGGTAGATATAGATCCGTTATTAAATGACGATGCAATATTTCTCCATGATAGGATTGAACAACATTTTAATTATACAAAAAGTACCGTAGCAAAATTTATTTTAAACGATTTTGATATCCAGTTACAACATTTTGTAAAAGTTTTTCCTAAAGATTATAAGAAGGTGTTAGAGGGGAAGAAACTAATGGAAAAGGTGTAATTTTTTTCGCTTAGTAATTAAGAAGCTTTCAAAACCCTTACTGCGGTTAAAAGCCCCAAAATCGGTTTTTATAAAAGAATTCTTATGGCATTATTTTAAGTTATTAATAAACCGTTAATGGGCGTACAGTAGCTTTTAAGGTTTGCGCGGTTTAAATAATTTTTTTATGACCAATAGCACCCGGGCTGCACCTTTATAACCATCGGTGTAACCCCGGCAGATTACAACATATCACTATATATACAATACAACATGGGCAACACAACCGGCTTCCTACAACACACACGAGAACTTCCACAAAAAAGACAAGTGGAAGAGCGGCTTAGTGATTACAAAGAATTTGTACTACCATACACAGATGAAAAGTTAAACGAACAAGCGGGAAGATGCATGAACTGTGGCGTGCCTTTTTGCCACAATGGGTGTCCTCTCGGTAATATCATACCTGAGTTTAACGAAGCTGTATATAATAAAGAATGGAAAAATGCTTACGACATATTAAGTTCTACCAATAATTTTCCTGAGTTTACAGGTCGTATTTGTCCTGCCCCATGTGAAAGTGCCTGTGTGCTAGGCATTAATCAACCTGCCATCGCAATTGAAGAAATAGAAAAACACATTATTGAAATTGCATTTGATAAAGGTTTTTTGCAACCAAGAAAAAATATTGTGCGTACAGGTAAAAAAATTGCCATAATTGGTAGCGGTCCTGCGGGACTTGCAACTGCCGCCCAATTAAATTATGCTGGTCATGCCGTAGTAGTTTTTGAACGAGATGATTTACCCGGTGGATTATTGCGCTATGGGATTCCAGATTTTAAATTAGAAAAATGGGTGATAGATAGGCGAATAAAATTTATGGAGGAGGAAGGAATAAAATTTAAGTGCAATGCAAATGTTGGAGTCGATATTTCCATTACAGATATATTAAGAGAAAATGATGCCATTGTTTTAGCAGGCGGCTCTACCATTCCAAGAGAATTACAAATACCTGGGAGCAATTTAAATGGTGTCATTTTTGCTATGGATTTTTTAACGCAACAAAATAAAAGAGTGGCGGGTCTAGTCCTCCCTACAGCAAAGGATTTAGGACAGGCTTGTAACAAAAACGTTGTAGTTATTGGTGGTGGCGATACAGGAAGTGATTGTGTAGGCACAAGCAACCGACAGAAAGCAAATACCGTAACTCAGTTTGAATTAATGCCGATGCCAGCTTTAAGCCGAACGGACTTAATGCCGTGGCCATCGTATCCTATGATTTTAAAAACCACCTCATCACACGAAGAAGGCGCAGATAGGCAATGGGCAACCGCCACCAAAGAATTTATTGGTGATGCAGATGGCAATTTAAAAGCATTAAAAATTATTGACCTCCAGTGGAAAATTTCTGCATTTGGCCAGCCTGCAAGTTTTACAGAGAAAGAAAATACTGAAAGGGAAATTCCTTGTGAGTTAGCATTATTAGCAATGGGTTTTTTACACCCACAAAAAGAAGGGTTGTTAGAACATTTAAAAATAGAACTCGACGAAAGGGGAAATGTAAAAGCTAACCAAAAAGAGTTTCAAACAAATATCTCCAAAATTTTTACTGCCGGCGATATGCGCCGTGGGCAATCTCTTGTTGTTTGGGCAATAAGCGAAGGCCGAGAATGTGCACGCAAAGTAGATGAGTTTTTAATGGGTTTTTCATATTTAGAATCTAAAGACAGGTTTTAAAAAGTCACTCAGTTTTAAAAATATATATAACGATTTAATATATGTTATATATTTTATCTTTTTGATTGCCATTAATCAATTTTACGAAATATAATTACCTTTTATCTGTAGTATTTAATAATATTTTACATATTTTAGAATAAATATTAATATTTGTAAATTTAGCCCCTTTTTTTCGTTCTAACCATTGTAGCCATTGCAGCTATTTTTGTCCCTTCCCTCCCCAATTTTGATGATGGTAAATTTAATGCAGCAGATATTGCGTGGATTTTAATGGCAGCAGCCCTCGTTTTTTTAATGACACCGGGGTTAAGAATTTTTTTACGCTGGCATGGTTCACCGTAAAAATGTAATAATTAGTCGTCCCTCAAAAAGTCATTTTTAAATTTGGAGCATAAAGATTCTTACAAACCTCTATAAAATATTTGTAGAGGAGTAACCACCTGATTAATTCTTCTGTAAGCCAGAGGTTCATTCGTCGTTTAAAGTTCATTGCAGCCGCTGCAAGTATTAAATTCATATTGTCGCCAATAATCCCTTTTAAATAATTTTTACATAACCGATAATCTTGTTTTAAGTGACCGATGACGGGTTCTATTGCTG
>JANLVW010000305.1:0-1807 GCA_031364205.1 Ferruginibacter sp. | reverse complement strand
AATGCTGTAAGTTCATCAATTAATATTCCTGTAATAGCTTCCGGTGGCGCGGGCACAAAAGAACATTTTGTGGATGTATTTGAAAATACAAAAGCAACGGGCGCTTTAGCCGCAAGTATTTTTCATTTTGGCGAAATACCTATTCCGGTTTTAAAGCAATATCTTAAAGAACAAAATATAACATACGATGAACATTAATTTTAATAAATCGGACGGTCTCGTTCCCGTAATTGTACAGGATGCAGTAAACATGCAGGTGCTCATGCTCGGATATATGAATGAAGAAGCACTTGCCAAAACAAATGAAGTGGGAAAAGTAGTTTTTTACAGCCGCAGCAAACAGCGTTTGTGGATGAAGGGTGAAACCTCGGGTAATTTTTTATTTGTAAATGAAATTAAAGTTGATTGTGACAATGATACCATTCTTATAATGGCAAATCCTGTAGGGCCGGTTTGTCATACCGGAACCCAAACCTGTTTTGGTGAAGTAAACAGCAAAGGCTTTTTATACAAGTTAGAAGAAACCATACACAAACGAATTGATGAAAATGATGAAACATCTTACACCAATAAATTATTTAAAAAAGGAATAAATAAAGTAGCACAAAAAGTAGGTGAAGAAGCAGTTGAATTGGTAATTGAAGCAAAAGACAATGATGACAATCTTTTTTTAAATGAAGCGGCAGACCTGATATATCATTTCCTCATTTTGTTGAAGGCTAAGAACCACACACTTTCGCAGGTAGAAAAAATATTGACAGAAAGAACAAAAAAATAGGTTTTCACAACACTGACACTATTTTAATTACGTAGATAGTTTTAAAAATCCCAACAAAAATGATAATGTACAAAAACAACATTAAGGAAACGATAAGCCCTTTAATAAATAAAATTGTAAATCACCAGCTATATTCTGCTATTGAAGACATTGAGGACATGCGTATTTTTATGCAACACCATGTGTATGCTGTTTGGGATTTTATGTCCCTTTTAAAATCACTTCAAAAAAATCTTACCTGTGTAAGTATACCATGGATACCGGTTGGTAATGCCGATACCAGGTATTTGATAAATGAAATTGTTACCGGCGAAGAATCTGATATTGACCTAAACGGTATACGAAAAAGTCATTTTGAAATGTATCTTGATGCCATGGATCAATGCGGCGCAGATACTATAGGCATTAAAACCTTTATTGAGGAAATACAAAAACATGGCGACTTGAACAAAGCTTTTGCCTTAGCCAAAACACCCTCTACTGCCCAAGATTTTGTAAATTTTACGTTCGATATTATAAAGAGCAACAAAGCCCATTTACAGTCTGCAATATTTACCTACGGCAGAGAGGATTTAATTCCTGGCATGTTTGTTTCAATACTTAACGATATTGATAGGAATTTTCCTGACAGTATCAGTATTTTCAAATATTATATTGAAAGGCATATTGAAGTAGATGGAGATCACCACAGCAATTTAGCAATACAGATGACAGATAATTTGTGCGGTGAAGATGAAAACAAATGGGATGAAGCTTTGGTAAGCATTAAAGAAGCACTGGCAAAAAGAATTAATTTGTGGGATGGCGTTTTCAACGAAATTGTCAGCACTAAAAAATTACAATATTGATAAACTAATTATTTTATCAGTTATTTTACTCACCTCAATCCTAATATTTGCTACACAACCATCAGATACATATAGATATGTTGTTCAGTTTCATAACCAGTGTTGTGGCTTGCTTAATGCCGCTCCGCTTATTAATTGCATTTCTTCCTTTAGAAAGAAAACCAAAATTAAGAAATTTACC
>JANLVW010000304.1:0-2716 GCA_031364205.1 Ferruginibacter sp. | reverse complement strand
ACTGTAAATTGCAAAAAGCATGTTTAGACCAGCGGCTCAGGTTTCTGCCATACTTCCATAAATTGTATACACATAAATTTAAAGCAACATTTTTTGATTGGAAAATCCAGTTTTACGAAGATATGAGACCAAGCCTTGGCGTTTGATAATTTGAAGTGTGGGCACCGACGAAGGCTGAGATCACCACCATTATTTGTGGTTTACCGTTATGTGCAAGCGGCAGCTGTATGTTGGCTTTTACGACCAAAAAATCGCAGTTGTAATTGAGCAGTACTACAGTTTAATATCTATTGCTTTGTTTTAAATTGAGTTGACAGCGAAAAATGTTTTACGATAGTTGCTACAATTTCTTCCATTGAAAGTTGAATGCTTATCGTCAAAGCAATCGTAGGTTCTTCTAAAATATCAAACTGCGATTGTAGCAAGTCAGCCTTCATGTAATGCCCCTTTCGCTCCTCTAAACGCTTTAACACCTCTTGATAGCTGCCTTGTAAATACACAAAATTCACATTTGCTAAATTACTCGCAAGTACCTTTCTGTATTTTTCTTTTAAAGCGGAACAGGCCAGAATACACCCTTGTCTTGTGAATTGTGTTTGCAATAATTCGTGTAATTTCTCCAACCACTCTTGCCTATCAATATCAGTTAAAGCATTGCCTGCGGCCATTTTAGCAACATTAGCACTAGAATGATAATCATCGCCATCATAAAAAGATAAGCCAGTTGCTTCAGCTAATAATTTGCCAATGGTAGTTTTACCAACCCCACTTACTCCCATTATTATAATGGCTTTATTTTCTTGTTTACTCATACTATTTGCTTTTATCTTTATGTCATACGATATTTCATTTATGCTACTCATATTATTAGCCTGTTTATTACTTTTAATATTACTTATTTCGGCACTAAAAATAAACCCATTTATTGCATTTATGCTGGTAAGTATTATTGCCGGTTTATTGTTAGGCATTCCGTTAACTTCCATTAGCAAATCTATTCAAAAAGGTATCGGCGATATGCTAGGCTCTATCGTCATCATAATTTGTATTGGTGCTATGGTGGGAAAGCTGGTAGCAGAAAGTGGCGCAGCACAAGTAATAGCCAATACGATGATGCAGCTATTTGGTAAAAAATATTTGGTCTGGGGTCTTGTAAGCACAGGTTTTATTATTGGGATTGCCCTATTCTACAATGTTGGTTTTGTACTGGCTATTCCTATAATTTTTGCATTGGTCTACAAGTATAAATTGCCTGCCGTATATATAGGCTTACCTATGATGGCAGCTTTATCTGTAGCACATGGTTTTTTACCCCCACATCCGTCGCCAACAGCACTTGTAGGTATTTTTCACGCACAAATGGGCACAACCTTATTATATGGCTTTATCGTTGCCATCCCTGCTATTATTGTTGCAGGACCCTTATTTGCCTTAACACTAAAAAATATTCGGCCGCTTAATGACAACAGTACATTTAATTCAAAAGACTTACCTGCTAAACTACCAGGTGTTGCCAATAGTTTCATTTCTGCATTATTACCTGTGTTGCTTTTGGGTGTTACTAATGTAATTTTAGCTTTTGCAACAGCTAACTCCTTATTGGCCGGTTTCTGCCAGTTTCTTGGTGATCCTTCCGTAGTAATGCTATTGACTTTATCAGTGGTCACTTTTACGCTTGGTTTACAGCAACATCATAGCATTTCAACTATTATGAAGTTATATGAGGTTGGCGTAAAAGATATTGCGATGATTATATTGATTATTGGTGGATCCGGTGCGCTAAAACAAGTATTAACAGATAGTGGCGCTAGTAATCAAGTAGCCATTGTGTTTCAAAGTTTACCTATCCACCCCTTAGTATTGGGATGGTTAATAGCAGCTACAATTAGGGTTTGTTTGGGTTCGGCTACTGTAGCAGGACTTACGGCCGCAGGTATCATGGCTCCTTTAATGGCGGGTTTCCACGTTGAGCCAGCGTTAATGGTATTAGCTATTGGTGCAGGTAGTTTGATGCTGTCTCATGTTAACGATCCAGGCTTTTGGATGTTTAAAGAATACTTTAATATCTCATTAAAAGATACTTTTAAATCGTGGTCAATAATGGAAACCATTGTTTCAGTAATGGGCTTGTTTGGTGTGTTAGTGCTAAATAGGTTGCTTGGCTAAGCTAAATAGGATTATATGACAATATTTATTATTTCGCCAATATTATCAAAGTTTTGAAGCCAAATTTATCTTCCAGATTTGCAATTCGCTAGTTAAAGAATAATGCCATAGAACCAAATGAACCAATTATTGTTTGGATTTTATTTTTATAAGTTCAGATTACCAATTGTTTACATTTTATTATTTAGGCGCTTTTATAAAATATTTCTTACCATCCAATGCCATAATCTTCTCCATTATTTGAAGAGCCACCCGAGAGACTTTCATGTTTCCAATCAAACCAAATAGCATTGATAGGTCCGCTTATTTTAGGACGAGGCAAGGACGTGGCACGTCGCCACCATCAACCCCCAACCTCCAACTCGCAACCCGCCACTCACAGTACGCTCACCCTACCCATACCCTACCTTACTTCATTAGAAGCCTATAGAAATGAAATGCTGTTATGCCCTCGGGTGCCTTTGAAGGCCCGAACGTTCCCTGCACTTCCCTGCAGCGCCCGGTTATGCCCTTAAGCGCCCTAATGTTCCCATAAAATAAATTCCATTTT
>JANLVW010000256.1:0-1087 GCA_031364205.1 Ferruginibacter sp. | reverse complement strand
CAGGCATTCAGATAACTCAATGTGAGAAAAACTACTTCCTGCTCCACCGGCGTAAAGCCACTTTCTTTTCTAAAAGCATCATAACCGTGCAAATAAGTTTCCAGAAGGCCGGGTGAGTTGATCATGTTGGCATACATGTTTGGTACAGCACCATTTTTTTTGATGACAGCCTCTAAAATCGGTTTCGTTCTTTCGTCTGCCGATGCAACTTCTATTGCTTTGAGTTGTACTTTAAAATTGCTCATAACTTTTAATTTATTAAAATGATGAAAAAAATATTTTTATGTGTTTGTCTGCAATGGACAGTGCCCCAAGAAGCAGGGTTTTCACATCAATTATTCATAAAAGGGTAGTCGGTATAACCCAACGTGCCGGTGGTATAAAAGGTGGCAGGGTCTGCTTGAGACAGCGGTGCGTTCTGTTCATAACGGGCTACCAGGTCGGGATTAGCAATGAACGGTTTGCCATAAGCCACCAGGTCTGCGTAACCATTTTCCAGAATGGCATTCCCGGTTTCTTTGTTAAACCCATTGTTGATAATGAGGGTGCCATTGTAAAGCGGTCTAAAATGTTTGGCCACTTCCGTTACTGCGAAAGGTACTTCGCTTACATCATTAAAGGGTTCCATAAAATGAAGGTATGCCAAGCCATATGCGTTGAGTTTCTCCACCATATATTCATAGGTTGGAATCGTTTGTTCATCTATGCTCATCCCAAATAAGCCATGGGTAGATGGATTGAACCGAATGCCAATCCGGTTTTTGGGTATCACTTCAGCAATGGCATCCAATACTTCAAACAGCATACGGGCACGGTTCTCTATAGACCCGCCATATTCATCTGTGCGGGTATTGGCATTGCCCACAAAAAACTGGTGAAAAAGGTAGCCGTTGGCAGCATGCAGTTCAACTCCATCAAAACCGGCTTTGACTGCATTGGCTGCTGCATTTTTAAAATCTGCTATCGTTTGCTCAATGTCTGCTTTACTCATTTCTTTCGGCGTTACCGTATCTACAAAGCCACTGTGGGTATATGCCTTGGCATGTGGATTAATAGCAGAAGGTGCATGTGGCAATTCACCCTCGTG
>JANLVW010000225.1:0-1054 GCA_031364205.1 Ferruginibacter sp. | reverse complement strand
GCAAAAAAAACTTGATTATTTTGAAACCCTTGGTATTAATTTATTGCACTTAATGCCTGTCTTTGAAAGTCCACAGAATGAAAGTGACGGAGGATATGCGGTATCAGACTTTAGAAAAATTGATAAAAAATACGGCACTTTAAAAAACCTTAAAGCGCTTGAAAAAGAGATGAAACAAAAGGGTATGTACTTAATGCTGGATATTGTTTTAAATCATACCTCAAACCAACACGTATGGGCATTGAAAGCAAAACAGGGCGAAAAAAAATATCAGGATTATTTTTATTTTTTTGATGATAGAACTATACCTGATGAACTTGAAAAAACGATGCCGGAAGTTTTTCCACAAAATGCTCCCGGTAATTTTACTTACGTAGAAGAATTGAATAAATGGGTGATGACTGTTTTTCATAATTACCAGTGGGATTTAAATTATAGAAATCCGGCTGTTTTTAATGAAATGATGGATACCATTTTTTTTTATGCAAACCTCGGAGTTGATGTTTTAAGAATAGATGCACCTGCATTTATCTGGAAAAAAAATAATACATCAGGACCAAATTTAGAAGAAGCACATTCCATTCTACAGCTTATAAAACAATGTGTAAGTGTTGCTACACCCGGTATGGCATTATTGGCTGAAGCAATAGTGGCGCCAACAGAAATAATGAAATATTTTGGTACGGGGAAATACCTTGCACAAGAATCTGACTTTGCATACAATGCCACTCAAATGGCGCTGCAATGGGATTCACTCGGCACAGCAGACACTCAGGTAATGTTAGCCGCTCAAGAGCAAATATTGCAAAAACCATATGGCACAACATGGATAACCTATACGAGATGCCACGATGATATAGGGTTGGGTTACGATGATAAAATTATAGGCGATGCAGGCTTTAACCCCTATGACCACAGGCGTTTTTTAAAAGATTATTATTCAGGTTCCTATCCCAATACGCCGGCTAAAGGTGCATTGTTTTCGGTAAATGAAAAAACAGGAGATGCTAGAATAAGCGGCACCCTTGCATCGCTTTGTGGTTTGGAAAAAGCA
>JANLVW010000213.1:0-3138 GCA_031364205.1 Ferruginibacter sp. | reverse complement strand
TTTGGAATACTACCACCAAAAATTTCATTTACAAACTGTAACCCGCCTGTTGGGTTTAGTACTAACCATTCTGCATCAGCAGGTCCTAAATCAAAAGCAATATCACCAAACTTACCTCTACCACCGGTTTGTTTCTTATATGTTTCTCTGTGTGTAATCGTATTTTTAAATGACTCTTTGTAAGCAACCATTGGCGCACCCTGGTTAATTTCTACTTTAAACTCGCGCTTCATCCTGTCAATAATAATTTCCAGGTGCAACTCGCCCATACCACTTAAAATGGTTTGACCGGTTTCTTCATCGGTTTTTACTCTTAACGTAGGATCTTCTTCAACCAGTTTCGCAATTGCCATACCCATTTTATCAACATCAGCCTGAGTTTTAGGCTCAATTGCTATAGATATTACCGGCTCTGGGAAAGTCATTGATTCCAACACAATCGGAAAATCTTCATGACATAAAGTATCGCCTGTTTTAATATCTTTAAAACCAACTGCTGCACCAATATCACCTGCTTCAATAAAATCTACAGGGTTTTGTTTGTTGGCATGCATTTGCATGATACGACTGATACGTTCTTTACCGGTCCTGGTGTTTAATACGTAACTACCTGCATCTAAACGACCACTATATGCACGGAAGAAAGCCAAACGGCCCACAAAAGGATCCGTCATAATTTTAAAAGCCAAAGCACTAAATGGTTCTTTAGGATCTGCATGACGAAGTATTTCTTGATCATTATCAGGGTTTATTCCTTTTACAGCTTCAATATCTAAGGGACCAGGCAAGTATCTTACTACAGCATCCAATGCGGTTTGAACACCTTTATTTTTAAAAGATGAACCACACATCATTGGTATAATAGACATATCAATTGTTGCTTTACGGATAGCCGCATGAACTTCATCTTCAGTGATTGTATTAGGATCATCAAAGAATTTTTCCAACAGTTTTTCATCATAATCAGCAACAGCTTCAATTAATTCCTGACGATATTGTGCTACTTCCTCAACCATATCTGCAGGAATCGGCACTTCTTTAAAAGTCATTCCTTTATCTTCTTCATTCCAAACGATACCTTTCATGGTAATTAAATCTACCACACCGGTAAAATTATCTTCAGCACCTATCGGTAATTGCAAAGGCACTGCTTTTGCACCTAACATGTCACGAACCTGCTTCACTACGTTTAAGAAATCAGCACCGCTTCTATCCATTTTATTTACAAAACCAATACGTGGTACTTTATATTTATTAGCCTGACGCCAAACTGTTTCAGATTGTGGCTCTACACCACTAACTGCACAAAATAATGCAAGCAAACCATCCAACACACGCAAACTACGTTCTACCTCTACGGTAAAATCCACGTGACCGGGTGTATCAATAATATTAAATTTATATTGTTTGGTATCAGCATTTTTAACGCCCTGATCCATTGGAAAGTTCCAAAAACAGGTAGTAGCAGCACTTGTAATAGTGATACCTCTTTCTTGCTCCTGAGCCATCCAGTCCATTGTTGCGCCACCATCATGTACTTCACCTATTTTGTGGTTTACACCGGTGTAGTAAAGGATACGCTCTGTAGTGGTTGTTTTGCCAGCATCAATGTGCGCAGCAATACCAAAGTTTCGTTGATAACGTAAGTCTCCCATTTTGTTTGTGTTTTATTATTAAAAAGTTTAAACAATATTTTTTGTTATTTAGCAGCAGATTGTGCTTCTCAAATTTTAATTCTTTCTGTATGTAATTATTTTTTGGCCGAACAAATACACTCATTCAAGTCAGCTTCGGTGGCAATTGTAATTCGTTTTTTTTTCTTTTCTTCAAAAAAAACGACATTTAATCTTTTTCTAATTATTTAGGTTTTTTTCTGCGTATTTTGCTGAATATAACTTTGCCCTGTAGAATATCACATTTTGCAATAAGGGGTTTATATATAATGTTACGATCTCATAATATGCTAAATCATTCTGCTCCGTCTATACATTGTGCAGATGCTTTAAGCGCCGCAAAGGTAAGGATTAATTGTAATAAAACAAGATCAAGTGCATCATACTTGAAGCCTAAGGAAGGTTTAACTTTATAAATACTAAAGACTGAAAGTTTATTATACACTTTACTCTTTTTAAAATTTAACGCCTTGCCATACAACATTCTACTCACCGGTGCAAACGGATATATTGGTCAGAGGCTCATTCCGGTTTTACTGGAGCGAGGTCATCATTTATATTGCTGTGTACGAGATAAAGAACGTTTTGAAGATGAACACAATCACCCAAACATTAAAACTATTGAGGTAGATTTTTTGGAAGAAAGTTCATTAGCCGTATTTCCTCAAAATATTGATGCTGCATATTTTCTAATTCATTCAATGAGTAGTTCAGGAGATTTTGAAGCAAAAGAATTGGCATCGGCAGTTAATTTTTTAAACTTAATTGAACAAACAAATTGCAAACAAATTATTTATCTGACAGGTATAGTAAATGAAATCCATTTGTAAAAGCATTTACATTCTCGTCTGGCAGTAGAAAATAAATTAAAGGAAAGTAAGATCCCACTTACCGCTTTGCGTGCCGGTATTATTGTGGGTTCAGGCAGTGCATCATTTGAAATAATAAGGGACCTGGTAGAAAAACTACCGATAATGATTACTCCAAAATGGCTCAATACAAAATGCCAGCCTATTGCCGTAAGAAATGTAATTGAATTTTTAGCAGGCATTCTTTTAAAGGAAACAACTTACCATAATCATTTTGACATAAGCAGCAATGAGGTATTGAGCTATAAGGAAATGCTCCTGGAATTTGCAGAAGTAAGAAAATTAAAAAGATGGATTTTTACTGTTCCCATCATGACGCCACGCATTTCTTCTTACTGGCTTTATTTTGTTACATCTACCTCTTACCCATTGGCTATAAACCTTGTAAACAGTATGAAGGTGAATGTTATTGCAAAATCCAATAATCTTGCAAAAGATTTAAATATACAGTTGCTTAGCTACAAAACTGCGGTGCAGCTGGCATTTGAAAAAATAGAACAAAACCTTGTTCTTAGCAGTTGGAAAGATTCCTTTAGTTCATCTAACGCAAACCAGCAATGGATGGATCTCGTTGAAATACCCAGCTTTGGTTGTTA
>JANLVW010000212.1:0-4580 GCA_031364205.1 Ferruginibacter sp. | reverse complement strand
TGAAAAACTAAACTGGCTTAAAACTGCCAGGCTTGCTTTTTATACACAGGTTGCTACTGTGTTTGTGATTTTTGGCTGCATATTCTATATTTGCTCAAATCATCTTTTCGAATACATGTATGCTTACAAACATGTATCTCTCGAATTAGAATACAAATATTTATTGTCGTGCATTTGGGAAGGTCAGGAAGGAAGTTTTCTTTTATGGACCATTTGGCATGGTGTTTTAGGAATTTTCCTTTTTAAAAAAAGCAGAGAATGGGAAGCCCCGGTATTGACGGTTGTTAGCTTTGCACAATTTTTTCTGTTGATGATGATTTTGGGAATTCATTTTGGCAATATTAAAATTGGTAACAGCCCTTTTAGTTTGACCCGAAATGAAATTAGTGCTCCCATATTTGCCCGTGCAAATTATTTAAGTTTTATAAAAGATGGTTTGGGGTTAAATGTACTTTTAAGAAATTACTGGATGGTCATTCATCCACCAATTTTATTTTTAGGTTTTGCATCTACCATTATTCCGTTTGCCTATGCGTATGCGGGCATACAAACAAAAAGATATGGTGATTGGGTAAAAGAAGCTTTGCCTTATACATTAATGAGTGCTGCAATTTTGGGTGTTGGTATCATGATGGGTGGAAAATGGGCTTATGAATCTCTCAATTTTGGAGGTTATTGGGCTTGGGATCCTGTTGAAAATGCATCACTTGTGCCATGGTTATTATTGATAGCCGGAATGCATACAATGGTTATTTTCAAAGCAACCGGGCATTCACTAAGAGCAAGTTATCTGTTCGCTTTTCTGACATTTATTTTCATTTTATATTCTACTTTTCTTACAAGAACGGGTGTGCTTGGCGATACTTCTGTTCATGCTTTTACTGAGACAGGTGAAGACATTACATTTACCATTTTTGGATTGCTCATATCTTTCAAAGCAATGAATGGGCTTATTTTACTTTATCTGTTTTCATTTACAATTCCCTCTCTTTTTTTACTGGGAAAAAACTATAAAAAAATACCTACGATTTACAAAGAAGAAAATACCAATTCCCGGGAGTTTTGGA
Source organism: Ferruginibacter sp. (assembly GCA_031364205.1). Lineage (GTDB taxonomy): Bacteria > Bacteroidota > Bacteroidia > Chitinophagales > Chitinophagaceae > Ferruginibacter. The sequence goes on along the minus strand of JANLVW010000212.1, from coordinate 3,513 downwards.
TGTATATTGGTTCACTCGTTTTCTTTTTAACTGCTGTATTTATTATTGCAAAAACATCTGTGCCTGTCTACAATAAAATATTCGGGACAAAAATTGCACCACCGGAGGATATTGAGTTTTCTTACAATAAAGTAATTGTGTTAGTGGCAATTATACTTGGGTTTTTAACAGCCATCGCCCAATATTTAAAATACAAAACAACAACAGGAAAATACCTGTTTAAAGCAATTTGGTTACCAACATTGATCGCAGTTATTATAATGGCAGCACTGATTATTTTTTACCCTTTTACTTATCATAAACAAGGTGCAGGTTTTTTAGTTGCAATCTATATGGCAGCATTTGCAGTAATTTATTCTTTGGTAGCGAATGCCTTTTACATTTGGACGGTACAGAAAGGAAGAATATTAAAAGCGGGTAGTCCTGTTGCTCATGCAGGTTTTATGTTGATGCTTATTGGTATACTTATTTCAGCAGGTAATAAAAAAGTTATCAGCAGCAGTACTGTTAATGGGATAACATTGCCAAGCAGTGGTAAAGACCCAATGACAAAAGAGATTGATAACCCGAGAGAAAACTTAACACTTTTACGAGAAGTACCGGCGAGTTTAGATGACTATAAAGTAACCTTTTTAAAGGATTCTGCGGGGAATGAAAAAGGCAGAAAATTTTACAAATTAAATTTTCAAAGAAAAGATAAAATCAGTGGTAAAACGCTTGAACAATTTGGATTGGAGCCCGATGTTTATCAGATGAAGGATAACAATATGAGCAGTAATCCTGATACAAAATCATATTTGTTCAGAGATATTTTTACCTACGTTTCTTATGCATTAAATAAAACCGGACAGGAAAAAGACACTGTAAAATTTAGTGAAATAAAACTGAATGCGGGAGATACATCATTTTACAGCAATGGTTATTTGGTGTTAAACAAAGTTGTAAATAACCCTATTGATAAAAAATACAATAAAGAACCGGGACAGATTGCATTGATGGCAGATATAACTGTAACGAGTAAAGAAAAACAGACTTTTAATGCAAAGCCCCTAGTACTTGTTGATAGTTTAGGAATTGTAAATATAGACGACACCGTTTTTGCACAAAATTTGTTTGTTCGGTTTATTGGTATAGATGAGAATAAAAAAATACGGATAGGAATAAAAGAATCGAATACACTAATTGACTATGTAACAATAAAAGCCTATGTTTTCCCACTTATAAATTTGGTTTGGATTGGGCTTGTTATAATGGCTGCAGGCTTGGTTTTAAGTATGCTGCAAAGAGGAAAATTTACAAAGCTACAATCAGGTATTATTCTTACATTGTCTGTTGCATTTGTGTTTTACATGTTTTTGCTGGCCAATGCGTAGCCAATTATTTGCTTTATAATAATACAACAATACAAAATTTTAAAATGTTGAAAAATGTTTTAAAGCTGAAGAGCGGCGGGATTGCAGCAAGTACCCCACAGGAATGAAGCGCAGCTGCATGACGAGGAGTACTGCGTAAAGCCCGGACAAATTTAAATTTCCATTTAAAAGCCAAAACGCCCACACCCGCTTTATTAAAAATTTAAGGTTCCTTTAAATTTTATACCGTATTAATTAAAGAACTTTAATAATTATAAAAACGTGGTTTACTGTAGTGAAATTGTTTATAATACATTTTATGTTGTTTAATGTTTGTATGCTTTGCAGCGTGCAGTTAATCTATGCACAACAAACCGGTATAAATGATACAGTTAAAACACAGGCAATTATTTATGAAGGTGATACACTTGAAATGAAAACGCTGGAATTTGCTTACGCCTACGCAAAACTTACCCCTGCCCAGGTTAAAGCAAATGCCAAATACAACCGATTAAGAAATGCGGTTTATGTTACTTACCCATATGCCCGAAGAGCAGGTACAGTTATGAATGATATAAATGAAAAAATGGTGAATGTAAAAAGCAAGGAGGAAAGAAAAAATTACATAAAATCCAGAGAGAAAGAACTTAAAAAAGAGTTTACAGATCCTCTTACAAATTTATCAGTTTATCAGGGGAAAGTGTTGATGAAGTTAATTAACAGGGAAACGGGCAACAACTGCTACGAAATTATTAAAGAATACAAAGGAGGTATTACTGCAAGGCTTTACCAAACGGTGGCTTTCTTTTTTGACAGCAACCTGAAACAGTCTTACGATGCTGACACTGACGATGCCACTATTGAACATATTGTAAGAGAAGTACAAAGAATGTACGGCTACAGTAATCCTCCACACAGCAAGATTATGTAATTTATTATTATCGTTTTTAGGTGTTTGTGAGTAGTTTGGCAATACGCCACCGCCTTTTTATCGTAGATTGCACAATAACAGTTTTCTATATTTTATGAAGATAGATGTTTTGGCTTTTGGGGTACACCCCGATGATGTAGAACTTGGATGTGCAGGCGTTTTAATTGCTGAAAAAAAGAATGGAAAAAAGATTGCTATAGTAGATCTTACAAAGGGCGAACTTGGAACAAGAGGTAATGCTGAAATAAGAAAAGAGGAAGCCACGGCAGCGGCCGAAATTTTAAATGCGGACGCAAGAGAAAACTTAATGATGGAAGATGGTTTCTTTGAAAACAATGAAATAAACAAAAGAAAAATAATTACAGTTCTTAGAAAATATAAACCTGAAATTATTTTTTGCAACGCTCCTGAAGACAGGCATCCTGACCATGGACGAAGTGCAGCACTTGTAGAAGAAGCAGCCTTTTTATCTGGATTATCAAAAATAGAAACATTTTTAGACAACGAATTACAAACTGCCTGGAGACCAAAATTTGTTTTTAATTTTATACAGGACAGGTATCTGAAACCGGATTTTTTAATTGATGTTTCAGCAGAAATGGAGCAAAAAATTCAATCTGTAAAGGCTTACAAAACACAGTTTTTTAATGTTGAAAATCCGGGCGGACCGCAGACATACATTTCTTCTCCTGAATTTTTAGAAAGTGTATATGCCCGTGCAGCCATGTTTGGCAAAATGATTGGAGTAAAATATGCAGAAGGATTTTTATCTAAAAAAATGATTGGTTTTAAAAATCTGGATGCGCTGGTAAAAGAAACAACTTAATAAACGATTATAAATAATATTAAAATGGTTGCTACCCCAAAATTTAAAAATTCGACCGGAATTAACTTTCACAAAGAACTTAAGCAAAGAGTGAATAATTATTTTGTTGAAAACAAGAAAAAAAGCACAGGTAATTTTTCACTTTATTTTAAAGCAGTACTTTTTTGGACATTGTATGTTGGATTATATGTGCATGTACTTTTCTTTACGCCGGGTACTTGGTTCGCCATCGGGGAATGTTTTTTAATGGGTGGGCTTACAGCAGCGATTGGTTTTAATGTAATGCATGATGGTGGGCACGGAAGTTTTAGTGACAGTGCTTTCTGGAACAAAATTGCTGCCTTTTCTGTAAACGGCTTAGGCGCAAGTATGTTGATGTGGAACAACAAACATAATATTGTACA
>JANLVW010000020.1:0-1593 GCA_031364205.1 Ferruginibacter sp. | reverse complement strand
CCTTTACAATTTTTAAAATTAACCGTTTGTCATACCGAGACTGACGATCGGTTCTTGGAGCATACTGCGATGATTGGTCTGATTCCATATACACTTGTTTTGTGTATAGCTATTTTAGGACAAGACACTATAAGTCCTATACAAGTTAGTGTAATTGTCTTGTATTGTCTTGTACTGAAATAACTTTACAGCATATATTTATTAATGCCGATATGTCTTTACACTTTTTTACAACGATACTGATTTGGCTTTAGAATAGATTTTGTTTTTCCATCTAGATTCAAACACAGGATTATAGACATTTTTTTAATATTACCTGATGTATATTTTTTTGATCTATAAATAACAGGATGAATACCCGGGTTTATACTTTCTCTTGTGAAGAATGTAACTCAACATGCTTTAACGCTATTTTCAAAAATCTATTAATAGATTGGTGTTTTACAACAACTCATTCTGGCTGTACTTTTTATTGTAAAAAAGTAAAAAGGAAAGGAATAAATAATTGTAAACATTTTATTTTTACCTTATTTCAAAGGCTATAAAATTGATTTTTAATTTGAAATAAAACTGAATTTGAATTCTTGATTAGCAAATAAACCTTTTGAATGAATGAAAGGAAAAAATACTTAATAATTATGTTTCTCTTTTGTTGCAAAACAAAGACGAATTATTAGCTTTAGAAAAAAAACACTTATGAAATTTCTAGCTTTTCCCTTTGCCATGAGCATATTTTTTTTACAATTAGAATCGTGCAAGCAGTCAGAAAAAAATAACTTAACGAAAACAAATACAGAGAGCGTTCAAGCCACAGCAAGGCCGGAAATAGGAGGGCTTTATGATCTTGCACACCCATTAAGAAAATGGCGGCTGCCGGAGGAGCTGCTGGAAATATCAGGCAACAGTTATATAGATTCAAATCATTTAATGGTAATTGAAGACCTCCACCCCAATCTTTATGTGATTGGGTTAAAAGATACCTCTGCCATTATTGATAAAAAAATTGCTTTTAAAGAAGATCCATCAGGAAAGAAATTTGATGTGGAAGATGTTGTACTTGTAAACAATACTGCATACGCTTTGTGGAGTCACGGCAGTATATATAAAATTACTGACTGGCAAACCAAGCCACAGGTAAAAGAAATAAAAACATTTTTATCAAAAGAAAATAATACGGAAGGCATCTGTTACGATCCTGTAAACAAAAACATACTGATAGCTTGTAAAAACGATATTGCCCAAGCGGATGAAAAAAAATCTACGAGGGGTATTTACCAGTTTAATATGACTACAGATTCGGTTAATGAAGTACCGTTTATGGTAATACATAAAAAGAATTTTAAGGAGTTAACGGGAGAAAAGGAAAGCTTTTATCCTTCAGCAATTGCTGTTCATCCCATCTCTCATGATGTTTATATTCTTTCTACAAAAGAAACAAAATGTATGGCTGTATTTACGCATGAAGGGTCATTAAAAAACTTTCAGTTAATAGACAGAAATATTTTGCTTCAACCCGAAGGAATGTGCTTTGCGCCTGATGGAACCCTGTATATTAGCACAGAAGGTAAACCTGGAGGGTCTGGATTTATTTAT
>JANLVW010000162.1:0-8970 GCA_031364205.1 Ferruginibacter sp. | reverse complement strand
CAGCACAAGTAATGGATTGCCGGGTGACAAATTCAGGGTTAAATCACCTTATGGAGATTGCACTGCATTATCCAATGTGGTTGAAATAGGTTATTTACCATTACCAAGCGTGAGCTTTAGCGGTTTACCAACGTCCATTTGTGCTAATGGTGGTTCTATAACTTTAACGGGTAACCCAACAGGTGGTACTTTCAGTGGTAATGGTATTAGTGGCAATAGCTTTAATCCTGCAACTGCAAGCACAGGTAGCAATGTCATTATTTATTCTTACGCCGATGTAAACGGTTGCAGCAGCAACAGTAAGCAAACCATTACCGTAAATCCTTTGCCAAGCGTGAGCTTTAGCGGTTTACCAACGTCCATTTGTGCTAATGGTGGATCCGTAACTTTAACGGGTAGCCCAACAGGTGGTGCTTTCAGCGGTAGTGGTGTTAGTGGCAACAGCTTTAATCCTGCAACTGCAAGCATAGGTAGCAATGTCATTACCTATACATACACCGGTTTAAATGGTTGCATCAATAGCAGCAGCCAAACCATTACCGTAAATCCATTGCCAAGCGTGAGCTTTAGTGGTTTACCAACTTCCGTATGTGTGAGTGGTGGTTCTATAACTTTAACGGGTAGCCCAACGGGTGGTACTTTCAGCGGTAATGGTATTAGTGGCAATAGCTTTAATCCTGCAACTGCAAGCATAGGTAGCAATGTCATTATTTATTCTTACGCCGACGGAAACAGTTGCAGCAGCAACAGTAAGCAAACCATTACCGTAAATCCGCTTACCGCTATTATGAGTAACCCTAATGACCAAATCATTTACGCACTGAATAACACTTCGTTTAGTGTAGGAGCAACAGGTACAGGTACATTAGGTTATCAATGGCAGTTGAGTACAGATGGCGGCGTTAATTTTAGCAACATTACTGACAATACTATTTACTCAAGTAGTTTAACCATTACACTTAGTTTGACAAACGTTCCTATTACAATGAATGGATATAAATATCGTTGTGTGGTAACAGGTTTATGCAGCCTTGCAACTTCAAACCCAGCAGGTTTAATTGTAAACAAACGGCCAACCTTGATAACCTTTACGGGTGACAACAGCGAACAGTATTCAGATATACAAACTTTGACGGCTGCGCTTAAAGATCAGCTAAGTAATACAGTATTAAACAGTAAAACAATAAGCTTCACCATAGGCACACAATCTGCTACAGGTATAACAAATGCGAGCGGAAGTGCCTCTTCAACATTAAACATGTACCAAAATGTTGGCAGCTATAATTTAGTTAGCGCATTTGCAGGTGATGCCACTTATGAAGCTAGCACTGATATTGCTCAGTTCACAATTACAAAAGAGAATGCTATTACAGACTATACAGGGCCAGAATTTATATCGGTGCCTTGTACCACTTGTGCTACCACAACAATTTTGCTTACTGCTTCGGTTAGAGACACAACAGCTGTTTACCCACTCAATGATATTTACCCAGGTGATATCAGAAAAGCAAGGGTAAAATTTGTTAACTTAAACACTATGGCTGATATATCAGGATGGCTTACACCGGGGCTTGTAAGCAGTGCAGATACAACCAGTGGCATTGTTTCGTTTAGTTGGACGGTTGCCTTACCATCTACATCTTACGACGTTTATTCAATTGGCGTGCTGGTAGATAATAATGGAACTGCAGGTAACTATATCGGAAAAAGCGAAACGGTACTTTCAGTTTCCCGCAGTGGGCTTACTGAGTTTATTACGGGTGGGGGAAATGTTATTCCCGTAAGTTCTGCCGGATCTTATGCTTCTGACGCAGGTAATAAATTGCACTTCGGTTTTAATGTTAAATACAATAAATCCGGTACAAATCTGCAGGGCAATATGAATGTTATTTACCGCAGGGGAGGCAGAGTTTACCAGATAAAAGCAACCTCTTTAACAAGCCTGTCAATTACATCAACAAACCCATGTTCTAAAAAAGCAATCTTTAGCAGCAAAGCTAACCTAACGGATATAACCAACCCGGCATTGCCGATATCTATTTATGGTGGAATAACCTTGCAGGTAACCATGACGGATAATGGAGAACCAGGCATAACAGACTTAATTGGTATTACGCTTTTAAATGGTAACAGCCTTATTTACTCCAGCAATTGGATTAGCACAATGACCAAAGAATTGTTACTTAACCGTGGCAACATTAAGGTACAAAATGGCGTTGATTGTAACACGACCAACATAGTTATAAAAACTCCGGTTGTTGCTATTACAGAGGGGTCTATTTCTACCATAAGTATAAATGCTTATCCAAACCCATTCATTAACCATACAATAATTAGATATACGCTGAACGAACCAATGCAAACAAGCTTAACAGTGTATGATAGCAAGGGTATAAAGTTGGCACAATTGGTTAATGCCCGGATGAGTGCAGGCATACATGAAGCGAGGTTAGATGGAACAAAGCTTGCAGCCGGTGTTTACCTCTATTTATTGAAGACTGTAGATGCCGGGGGAAAAATGAATACTCTGAACGGAAAACTAGTTGTGCAAAAGTAGCTTTGTATAAAACTTGTTCAGGTAAATAACACAAAAGCAGCCGGATATACCGGCTGCTTTTTTATACTTATTCTAAATATTATTTTTAGCTTAATTTTAAAATACATCAAAGTAAATCGATGTTGAACTTGTCTGTTTATTACAATTAAATCCCTGATATGTATACCTCCATATTAGCATCTGCACCCAAATTAAAACGCTTTCGCAAACGCTGCCTTGTTTTATGAACACTGTCTACAGAAATACCCAACATAGATGCCATCTGCCGGGTGGTTAACTGAAGGCGGGTAAGTGCTGCCATGCGCTGTTCGGCTACCGTAATATCGGGCGAAATAATTTTTAGCCGCTGAAAAAACATAGGAAATATTTTTTCGAAAAGCAGTTTGAAATTATCCCAATCTTCTTCGGTCAATATAGTTTGAAGACTGAGTTCTGAAATTAACTGCTGTTCATCAAATGAAATAGTTCTGTTCTTTAATTGTTGTTGCAGTTTTTCTACCAGTTTTGTTTTTTCTATAATGTTTTCGGTAAACATTTTTAGTTGTATGCTTGCAGATTCCATCTCGTGCTGTGTAAGTAAAGTTTGCTGTTGAGCACTTATCTTTTCTTTTTCTGCAAGATTTTGTTTGTACTTAGTTTTTAGCCTTTGCCCATTTATAAGCAATAAGACTTCACAGGTAAAAATTTTAGTTTTATTAACTTATAAAATTAAGTGTGTCAAGATAGTAGGTTTTTTTAATATTTCAATTTTTGCATGTGTATTTTGTACAATATAATATTTGTTGAAACTGTATTTAAGATATGTCCGTAAGGATAGTTGCTAAACTTTTTGTAAATTAACTTATACCATACTCAACCAATTCCCCATGCTTAATTTATCCCTCATTCGTGAAGAAAGTACAAAACTATACCTTGCAAAAACTGCCTTTTTTTTAAGGAAGAAAAGTTTTCGTACACGCAAATAAATGAGGCTGCAAATAAGGTCGCAAATGGGTTACAAGCTTTAGGTATTAAGGCTGGTGATAAGGTTGCATTAACCTGTACCAATATTCCTGCCTTCAGCAAAGAGCCAGATCCAAAATTTGAAGCACTGGGTAAATTGAAAGTATTATAAGAACCTGTTGGCGGAGTTATTTTTTGAATTTAAAGTATTGCAAAATGTCAAACTCCTTAAATATTAGATGTTCAATTTCTTCATACTTTTCATCTATTTTTCCTTTGTAAGGATAATATGTGTCTAACCTAAAACTGTTGAACTTATTATGAGTTTTAATTTCTACTGTATAACTTGAAAATGGCTGATGCAATGGCAATTCGTCTAAATCCTTTTCATTTGTCAAGCTCAGTAAATTTAAACTATCAATTTTATTTTTAAAGTAATCGAAACCGCTTTTAGGTTCAACTTTAATTTGTCTATAATATTGTTTTGTTTTCTTGCTCTTTGTCAATAAGCCAACTTCGGTAAAATGTCCTCTAAATTTATCTAAGCTATCCTTTTGAAATAGATATTATTCTGTCAATAGAAGTACTATTATTGATCCAGATTCTAAAAAAATATACTGCATCACTTGACTTTACGGGAAAAAGTCTTTGGCCAGAAGAAATAAAATTTCGGAAAGGCATAACAGCTTCTCGTCCTCTCGAACAATTAAAAAAGGCGAATAAAATAAATAAAGATAATATCGTCAACTTCATACAAACTCGTCAAAGTTTGGGAATATAGTTTTTGCCAACGCTAGGAATTTGTGCAGGTGTGGCATTAGAATCCCTTCCGCCCGGAACCGCTGCCAGGTTTTGATAAAGATAAATAATAAGAATAAATGTTCGGCGATGTTTTTGCCGCCCGAACAACAGATGGTACTGTGGGATTTATAAGGATAATCTCCAAAAGCATACCTCCATATCCTTCCTGAATTAGGACTACCATTTTTGAAAACAGAGCCTGAGTTAAGTGTAAATTGGGCATGAGTATCATTGCTACTTAACAACAGGATAATTAGTACGGGGAGAAGCATTTTTTATAAGTCATTTATTAATAGTTTCAGGATACAAAAGCAAGATGAATCTATATTCAAAAAATCTTTCGGTTTTATTTTAATTATAAAAATATCTTAGATTTGAAACCCAACTAACATAATCATTAGTAGATCTTAAAACTTAATCAAAACTCTTCTATGCTATTAGTATTATTATTCCTTGCAGTCATTCTTGTGACCTATTCAAATGGAGCTAACGATAATTTTAAAGGGGTTGCTACTCTTTGGGGTAGTGGAACTTTAGCCTATAAGCCCGCTTTGATTTTAGCGACCATAGCAACATTTGCTGGTTCAGTATGCTCATATTTTTTTGCAGCAGAATTAATTAAGAACTTCTCTGGTAAAGGTTTAATACCTGATAGCATAATCCAATCTGCAGATTTTGTATTAGCAGTTGCATTATCAGCAGGGGTAACTGTATTACTGGCGACAAGAATTGGATTTCCAATTTCTACAACACATGGACTTGTTGGAGCACTTGTTGGAGCGGGATTGGTTGCTGTTGGAACTTCAGTTAATTTCGGAAAACTGGGTACGACCTTCTTTCTTCCTTTGGTATTAGGTCCTATTCTGGCAATTCTTTTCAGTACGATTGTTTATATGATTTTTCGACAAGGAAGAAAGGCATCTGGCATTACTGAGGAGTCCTGTGCATGTGTTGGAACTAAATGGGTTCCTGTAGCATCGATTAATACAAATGCTTTCACAGCTTTACCAACATTGGATGCTACAATTGATACTAAAGAAAATTGTCAAAACCAATATCAGGGTAAATTTTTAGGGATAGACTTTCAACCACTGATTAATAATTTACATTATGTTAGCGCTGCTGCAGTAAGTTTCGCCAGGGGATTGAATGATACACCAAAATTGTTAGGTCTGCTATTAGTTTGCAAATTCTTTCAGATGCCAGTAAATGTTTTTATTCTTGCAACTGCAATGGCAATTGGTGGGTTGTTAAATGCGAAAAGAGTTGCTGAAACCATGAGTAAGAAAATTTCAAAACTAAACCATGGTCAAGGCTTCACTGCTAATATGGTAACAAGTCTACTTGTCATATCTGCAAGTAAATTAGGATTGCCAGTATCTACTACACATGTGTCTGTAGGAAGCATCTACGGCATTGGTCTGGTAAACAAAACTGCTAATTCAAAAGAGATAGCAAAAATTGGGTTATCATGGTTGCTTACTTTACCTGTCGCAGCCGTTTTAAGTGCGCTATTTTATTTTATTATTCACTCGTTAATTAAGTAAGTAACGGTCCATATTTTAAAATTATAATTGTAGTCGATCATGTTACTAATCCATGTATCCTTTTAAAAGGCAGTGTGCCGGATAGCTTATGCTGTATTTTCTTTAAACTCTTTTGAGAAGGTTTACTATCCTAAAACAACAAAACCCCTGAAAAGAAAGTTAACATGTTTTCTGAATAAAGTGAGAGTTGAAAGGTTGTTTGCTATGTTTGCTGTAGTGCATTCATGTGTTAGAGTTTGTATAGAATAAATAAAATTCTCAAGGTCATTATATAAATAACAAAAACACTTAATCCTCTTTTAAACTTAATAAAATTTTCTTTTGTCTCTAAAACATAAAATAATTTGAACCAAAACCAGCTTGATTTCTTATCCTTAAGTTTTTCGTAATTTCTGTTTACCCATTTATCATTCAAGTTCATTGCAAAAAGAACAACTATTAGTATTGAGAAAGAGTCAGTATTTTCTCTGTCATAGTCTATTTATTTTCTTCATTAAAAAGTTTATCCTCCAATTTCTAATATAGTGAAATAAACAAAATTGATTTTACCAATTGAAAAACTTCCATTGTCAAAAGCGTTGATAATTTTATTTAAGTATCAAACCTGTTATCAATTTTTATTTTCTATTTACCGTAGCAAAGTGTCAAAATTGAAACGTTAGCTTTTTTATTTATGACCTCATAATGCTAAGGTAGATAGTTAGTGTTTTTACTTTTTGAAGGTCGGTATATTTTGAAATATTTGTCTAAGGAATGGAATAAATAAAAATCTAATAATGTATGAGTAAAGGATAGATTTTGATGTCTGTCTTTGGATGTATTTTGTCGTTGCTAATTAATTCTCTGTTTCCATTGTTAGTAGTTGTATAGAATGAAGATATTATTTCATTTCTCATAAGCTGAAAGAATTCCTATCTGTAAAGATGTTGCAGCGAAGGTTGGAGGCTTAGTACGGTTGGGGTATTAACCAACTGTCCACCGGGAACTGAAGCTAGATTTATAACTAACAGCCGAAGTTAACCAACAAAAGCCCGGCAGAATTCTACGCCTCGTTGCGTGGCGCAGATTTACACGATCCCTAAAACAAATAAAGTCTCAACTTTAAATCAACTCTATCAAGCCATCTACTGCTAAACAATTCTTTAAAATTCATAACAAACCTAATCCAATAAAAACTTACCTTGTAAACATATGAATGATGTATTTTCTATGTACTTAATTCATTCTTATTTACCTGTCCGTATCCCCCTACAAACAAACATGCTTTAAAGTAATATAAAAATTATGAAACAGATTCGCTCCCTGCTTTTGCTTACATCTTGCATGATGCTTAGCACCCAATTATTTGCCCAAAACACCACCGATACCAGGTTGCTTTGGCAACCAACTATCAGTAAAAATGCCATTGCCTTTATTTATGCAGAAGACCTTTGGGTAGCCAATAGAGATGGCTCATATCCCAGAAGAATAACGGTAAGTGATGGTACAGAATCGAACCCAATATTTTCTCCCGACGGAAGTATGATTGCATTTACAGGTCAATATGATGGTAACACAGATGTGTTTGTAGTGCCTACCGCAGGTGGCGTTCCTAAAAGGCTTACCTGGCACCCGGGTGCTGACCTTGTAAGAGATTTTTCACCTGATGGTAAAAAGATATTATTTGCATCACAACGAAATAGTTTTACTAATCGTTATTATCAATTATTTACGGTAGATATTTCTACAGGGGCCGAAGTTCAATTGCCGATTCCTAATGCATTTTGGGCATCGTATAATGCCGATGGTAGCAGCATTGCTTATACAACTATCCCAGATAGATTTGAACAATGGAAAAATTATCGTGGTGGAACCATGAGCCGCATTTGGTTGTACAATATCATATCGCACAATGTTACTGAAATACCAAAACCTAAAACCGGCAGCAATGATACCAAACCGGTTTGGAAGGGTAACAACGTTTATTTTAGAAGTGATAGAGCAGGAGAATTTAATTTGTTTAGTTACGATGTGGCTGCAAAAACAGTAAATCAAATTACAAAAAATAATGACTTTCCGGTATCGAGTCTAGAGGGCTCTAATGAAGGAATTATATTTTCACAGGCAGGTTATCTGCATGTTTACAACCCTGCAAATAATAATACATCAAAATTAAAAATCGGGATTGCTGCTGATTTATTAGACCAACGGGATAGATATATAAAGGGAGATCAATACATACGTGATGGAGATATTTCTCCATCGGGTGCCAGAGTAGTGATGGATTTTAGAGGTGATATTGTAACCGTTCCCGCCGGTAAAGGTGATGTATTTAACCTTACAAATACAGGAGGTGTACACGAAAAATCGCCGACATGGTCACCGAATGGAAAACTCATTGCCTATTTTAGTGATGCTTCCGGTGAATACGCATTACACATCAAAAACCAAGATGGTAGCGGTTCTGCACAGGCTATTAAACTTAACGGATCAGGTTTTTATGCACACATGCATTGGTCGCCTGACAGTAAAAAAATAGCTTTTGTAGATAATGGCCGTAGTTTATACGTAGTTGAAATAGCCACAAATAAAATAACGAAAATAGCAGAAGACACCCATTACTTACCGGGTGCATTTAGAGAACTTTTTGGTAGTTGGTCGTCTGATGCTAATAACATTGCATACACTACTATTACCGAAACTAATTTTCAAAGAGCCTGGATTTATTCTCTTTCTGAAAACAAATCGTATCCACTAACTGATGCATTATCAAATGTAACGGATCCTACTTTTGACCCTTCGGGTAAATACATTTATATGCTTGCAAGTACCGATGCAGGCCCGGTAGTAAATTGGTTTGATCAATCAAGTAACGATATGGAGGAGACCAATTCCATTTATATGGTTACGCTTCAAAAGCAAGTGATATCGCCATTTGCGAAAGAAAATGAAATGGAGATGGCAACAGATACATCTTCTAAAGCACCTTATAAAGCAGACTCTTCTCGTACCAAATTAAAAATAGATTGGGATGGTATACAGAACAGGATTGTGCCGTTTCCGATAGCCAAAGGTCGATACCGTTCTTTATCAGCGGTAAAAGAGGGAGAGCTTTTTTACCTGTCTGCAAGTCCACATGATGCT
>JANLVW010000016.1:0-3341 GCA_031364205.1 Ferruginibacter sp. | reverse complement strand
TATTGTCTTTTAAATTAATAAAAAACCATTGCGGGAAAATGGTATTTAGCTTGGAGGCATTTGCTTCCAAATCGCTGAAGGAGGCTGCGTGATTCCATGCCGGGTCGTAAAAAGCTGCCCTTATGTAATCATTTTGCTCTGTAGGTTTTTTTCCTTTTGCTTTATTAATAGAATCTTCTCTGTCTTTAGATTCTAAAAAAGTTTTAAACCCCTTGCCTTTGAACTTTTGTGACATGGAAAGTTTGAGTGCCTTTGAAGATTCCTTGTCATCTTTAAAGTATCCGTTATTGGTTTTAATAATTGTAAGTGCGGGAGAAGTACCCTGCACCACTGCGACTATTACCACACTTATTAAAAATATGGTAATAACAAGAATAATTCTTGTAGTCCATTTAATACTGTTCCACCTAAAAGCACTGCTTGTTTGAAAGATTTGGTTTTCTTGCGACATGTATAATTTTACCGACTGTAAAGTTGCTTAAACTATCAGTTAAATAGTTCAGTTCAAAATAAGTTTAATGATAAATTTGTATAAATTTTTTATCAGATAGGTAAAAATATTGCTTTAATCTTTTAGTCGTAAACATAAATTTTAAAATGAAACTTAATCTAATAGAAATTACAGTTTCATGTTTTAGGAACTATCAGTAAAAAAAGAAGCCCCCGTAGAAACGGGGGCTGTTTACCAAAACTAACTGCTTATGAGAAATTTAAATTGATCGTTGTTGTAGTTGACAAAGTACAAATGAGGTGCCAAAAAATAAATCCTAATTGTTAAATAATTGTGAACACTCTTTTGCAATTTGTTAATGTTTAAAACATGTAAACGAGAAAACTAAAAAACCATCTGTTATTATCAATTTACCTTTGTGCAGTAAGTTTTTCAGCGTTTTCGGCAAACTGCAAAGCCTCGATAAATTCGCCCACTTCACCGTTTAAAACAGCATCCAAATTATAAACCGTCATGCCAATTCTATGATCTGTAACTCTACCTTGTGGAAAATTATAGGTTCTTATTTTTGCGCTTCTATCCCCCGTACTAACCAAACTTTTGCGCATATGGGAAATTGCTTCCTCAGCCTTTCTAACTTCCTCGTCGTAGAGTCTTGTACGCAACATTTCCATTGCCCTAAGTTTGTTGCCAAGCTGCGATCTATCTGTCTGGCACATAACTACAATACCTGTTGGTTTATGTGTAAGAAAAACTTTTGTTTCTACCTTATTTACATTTTGACCACCGGCACCACCACTGCGGGCAGTCTCCATTTTTACATCACTTTCCTTCAATTCAAAATCTATTTCTTCAGCCTCGGGCATTACTGCAATTGTTACTGCACTTGTATGGACACGGCCACTGCCTTCCGTATCGGGGACACGCTGCACCCGGTGCACGCCACTTTCAAATTTTAGTAAGCCGTACACATCATCGCCGGTAACTTCTACCTGCACCTCTTTGTAACCGCCAACGGTTCCTTCACTTTCACTAAGCAAGGTGGCTTTCCATCCTTTTTTTTCAAAATATTTAAGGTACATCCTCAACAAATCACCACTAAAAAGAGAAGCTTCATCCCCACCTGTACCTGCACGTATTTCCAGAATAGCATTTTTTTCATCGTAAGGATCTTTGGGAATAAGCATATTGCGCAAACCTTTTTCCTGTGTTTCTTTGAGTTCTTCCAACTTAGGTAATTCCATCTTTGCCATATCCCTCATTTCAACATCATCGCTGTTAAGCACTTCTTTGTTAAACTCAATATCATCAAGTGTTTTAATGTAGGCATTGCGTGCATTAATGATTTTTTCCAAACTGCGGTATTCTTTGCTTAGTGCCACATACCGTTTGTTGTCGCCCACCACTTCAGGGTTGGTAAGCGCCACACTTAAATCATCAAACTTTGCTTTTATGGCATTTAACTTTTCTAACATGAGAAAGTATTTAGTATAGAGTAATTAGTTTTGATACCGGTGCATTGCACAATCAAATTTTTAATTGAATAAAATTCTTTGTGCAACTTTACATAATTGCGATTTAGCGATTGTACTAATATTGCGGCTGCGAAATTACGTTTTATCATTTTACCATGTTATACAGAAAATTAAAAGGTAGTAATATTTTTGACGGTTATACTTTGAGGGGTGAAAACAAAGTGCTTATAATACAGGATAATGGAATTATAGAAAGTATTGTTGATGAAGTGGAAGCAGGGGATAATATTGAATTTTATGACGGAATTTTATCCCCAGGTTTTATAAATGCCCATTGCCATATTGAGCTCAGTCATTTAAAAGGCAAAATACCCCAACATACAGGGTTAGTAAATTTTGTGCAGACTGTAATGCAGGAACGTACTGCAGGCGCTGAAGAAAAGCACAATGCTATTGAAGCTGCTACAAGAGAACTTTACGACAGCGGAACGGTTGCAGTAGGGGATATCTGCAATACAACAGATTCCATTTCTATAAAACAAAACAAAAATATGCACTGGCATAATTTTATAGAAGTTAGTGGCTTTGTAGCAGCAGGTGCCCAAAAAAGATTTGATGAGGCTACTAAAATAATGAATGCTTTTAAAACAGCATTAAAAGCACCGGAACAAACTATTGCATTGGTGCCACATGCGCCATACAGTGTATCTGCCACATTGTTTGGTTTGCTTAACAATGCCTCTGCAAACAAAACTATTAGCATACACAACCAGGAGTGCGCAGCAGAAAATGAATTGTACGTAAACAAAAGCGGGGGCTTTTTGGAACTGTATAGCAATTTCGGTATCGACATCAGTTCGTTTTTGCCAACAGGCAAACGATCTTTAGAAAGCTGGCTGCCTTATTTTACACAGCAGCAAAAAATAATACTGGTGCACAATACGTTTACCAAAAAAGATGATCTGCTTTTTGCAGCCAATAATAGCGGTAAAGAACAGCTTTTTTACTGTCTTTGTCCCAACGCCAATTTATATATTGAAAACACTTTGCCTGATGTAGAAATGATGCTGCAACAAAATTGCAACCTTGTGTTGGGTACTGACAGCTATGCCAGTAATAAACAGCTAAATGTTTTTGAAGAGGTAAAAACCGTTTGCAAAAACTTTCCTACAATTGCCCTTACTACTGTGTTGAGATGGGCTACAATAAACGGAGCCAAGGCTTTAGGAATTGATAATATTGCGGGCAGTTTTGAGACCGGCAAAAACCCCGGTGTCGTATTACTGGGAGAAGTGGCGAAACGAGTTGTGTGAGTTGTTTACCCGATTACTACATATTGAAGGGGTGTAAGGATTTTAATAGGTAAAGTCTTGCGTATTTAAGGCTTAACAACGAATCAAGTTCCCTATAACTTC
>JANLVW010000125.1:0-2753 GCA_031364205.1 Ferruginibacter sp. | reverse complement strand
GGGCGTGATTCGGGCCAACAACTCCACGCTGAAGTTTTGACTGAACAGCGAATAATCGCCGGCGTTTGAACCACGTACAATGCTCAAATAAATAGGCCGCGCCAATTTCTCTAACTCAACGTCGGATAGGTTGCTCACTCTCACGTCGGACCTGAATCCAGCGCAAGGTTCACCCGCGCGTCGCTTTTGCGACTCGGGTGAAACGGCGCGGCGTGTGTTTGTATGCGGATCTGCGGTTCCCCAGCTTTTTGTTGAGATGGTAAGTGAGTGCCATTGAAACACAATGGCTCAATTCATTTACAGGAATCTTATCAGTAAAGGTATAAGTGATGTTTGTATATATTCCATTGATGGTTTGCACATCCGCAAGTAAAGAAAATATAAAAGGGGAAGTTCCTGTAAGTTGATTGCCTGTATATTTTACATTCCCCTGCTGGTATTCACCAAACTTTGCATGAAGATTTGTACCCAATGCTTGTATTTTTAATTTTGATAAAAAGCCCTGAGGATTGCTGATAGGAAAATACGTTACCGAATATTCTAAACCTGTCTGTTTTGTATTCCCTGCATTTAAATAAAATTCAGCTCCACTAGCATCTCGCCTGCTAACGATCGTATTTTGCAAACGAAATAAATAATAAGAAATATCTACACTTAAAATTTTTTTGTAAAAATTGGATTTAAAACCTATCTCGTAATTGGTTCCTCTTTCCGCATTAAGCTTGCTATTAAATTCACCATTACTTGCATGAATTTCATCAATGGTTGGTGGAGAATAACCTTTGCCGTAAGATAAATATACAGACCCATAATCAGCTACTTTTTTTAGGAGCGAGATACGGGGAATAAATTGAGGTGTGAAATTGCTCTTTGCGGTTTCTGCCGGCAGCGTTTTTCGTTGAAAGTCATAATGAAAATTGTTATAGCTGATGCCTGCTGTAATTTCAAAACGCATTGGCAACTTCATTCCTGCCTGTGCAAAAATATTAGCCTGACGAACTTTTATGTAGTCGTTATATTGAAGTGTATCTCTAATGCCAAGCCGGTTTCCGTATGTTGATGTATTGATAAAACTGTATTGTAATTCTCCACCAAATGCAGCAGAATATTTATCCTTATTAAATTCAAATAAACTTCGACCTCCAGAACCTATTTCCTTTTTCTCTTCAAAGTTTCTTATCGAAGGATTTTTAAATCTTACCAATGAAAGATAAGCCCCGGTAATATTTTTCCAATGGCTGCTAAGTTTTATCTCATCTGATACAGAACTGTAAAAATGCTTTAGGTATATAGCCGCTTTCTGATCTACCGCACCTCTAAAAATTCCTGCTGCGGGCCTTGCTTTTCTTGGATTTGCTGCAACCTGCGCAGCAGTAAGCCCACCGGGAGTTTCATAAAACAAATCACTGTAAACGATATTGGCATTTATCGTATTTTTTTTGTTTAGAGAATGGGTAAGCGCATAACTTAATACGTCCCTTCTCATTTCAGTATGTTCCCTGAACCCCTTACTTTGCTGGTGAGATAATGCTATACCCTGTTTGGTTTTATCGTTGCTAATATTATACAATGCGGAAGCATCAAATAATCCATATTGCCCGAAGCTTATTTGCAGCGAACGGTTAATTTTTTCCGCATCATTTTCAAGCAGCATTACACCTCCTGTACCGGCGCCGTACATGCTACCACCAGGGCCCTTAATAATCTGTATTTTATTTATACTGTTTACCGCAAGAGAATTAAAATAAGTGTTGCCGCTTGCATCAGTATATTGGATATCATTGAGGTAAACTTTTACATTTCTTACTCCAAATGCGGAACGCAATAAATTTCCACGGATACTGATCCTATAACTGCCTGGGCTACGCTCATCCATTTTTACACCTGCAACTGTATTTACTGCAGATACAAAAGATGTTTGATCTGATCTATTTAATGAGGCTGTATTTAAAATTGAAACCGCTGCTGCGGCATCTGTAATTGTTGTCTTTTTGGCGTAAACATTTACATTCATTTCATCCGATATAATTGCCTCGTTCTTTAAAATGACATTTAAAACCATGTTCGGTTTTGCAACTTCTGTTACGGTGTTATAGCCGGTTAATGAAAAAGACAACAGCATTGAATCCCGAGTGGTTTCAAATAAATATATGCCTTCAGCATCTGTAATGCCCGGGTATAAAAAATTTACTCCTGTTACTGATACCCCTATAATCGGCAGTCCTGCAAGGTTCTTTACAGATACGGCATATTTAAATTGTGCAGAAGAGATTGTAACAGAAAGCAGGAACAAAGTAAAAATGTAAATTTTTTTAATCATTTTGGTAGATACTATTTGGGGTTGACGTATTTTAAAAATAGGCAATAAGGCCACACTCATACTTTAGTTTCAAATACTCTACCAAAAAATATAATAACTTTTTGGCAATTCATTTAATGAGGGCTAACAACGAGCATAAATTTTAAACTGCATCTTTTAAATTTTTTTGTTCTCATACTTTAAAAAGATTTTTTACAAAAAAAGATTTTCCTCTTGTTATTTTCTTTATCTCTACAAAAGTAATTATCCATTAATAAATCTATCTTCAAATTATGAGCAAATCAAAACTAAACCTTTTCGATTTTACCATGATCATGGTAAGTCTTGTAATAGGCATGGGTATTTTTCGCACTCCTGCTAATGTTGCGGCTACCTCACCAACACCATTTTTGTTTTTCCTCATCTGGATAACCGGAGGCATCATCGCCATTTG
>JANLVW010000124.1:0-2903 GCA_031364205.1 Ferruginibacter sp. | reverse complement strand
GCAGAGATATCAATAGTCCTTTTGCAAGTCTGCATATTGGCGATAGTTGCAGTACAAATTATTTACAATTTGATTTGATTCATGTTAAAAAATATTTTTCACATTTACCATAATTTTTCTTTTTGCATGTGGTAAATCGTGTAATGAATCACGAGGTATAGAAGGTGCTGGGTTGACAATTACTTTTTTAAATAAAGCAACTAACGAATATTTCTATCCAACGGGAGCAGAAATGATGCCCAGATTTTGTATGTTGGCTTTCTGTGCAGCCAATTATAACAAGGTGAAAACTAAGCAGCCGTTGGCAATAGTATCAATCATTAAAAATACTGTGTTGACTGGCGGTGTGCATATTACGCCATACCCGATTGATTTCGGTTGAAGGATTGGCTGCCTGCATACCACAAAATGGATATAAATCATCTACCATTTTTCGGGATTGATGAGCCAATTTTCTGCTACGTTTTTCGATTTTTTGTAATGTTTTAGCTGAGTGTTTTTGCTCTTTGCATTGTGCCCATGATTTAGCTACGGCTTTAAAAAATAATTGTCTTAGTGTATTCATCTCAACATAAGCGTCAGCTAATTTTTTGTGAAATACGTTACATTTATTGACACTAAAATCATCTTTACAAATATCTAAAAAGCGCATGGCCATACCGCTAGTATTTACTGCAAGTGTTGTTTGTGCCAATGCCAAAAATGGATAGTGGTAAATTGCATCGGGTAGATTGGCATAACTGCTGTCTATAATAAAAGTTCTGGTGGCAGGGATCAAAATATCTGTTACAGAAAATCCATGACTTCCGGTAGCCATCATGCCCATCCTGTTCCAATTTTTATTTATGTTCACTTCTTCTTTTAAAAATAAAAAGGATTGAATAACGGGATTGCCGGCTGTATCAAGCAAAGGTTTATCATTTTCATGCAAAATACAGTTGGCGGTAAAGGCAGTCGCAAAAGGCGCACCGGTGGCATAGTCCCATTTACCGTTTACTAAAAAGCCATCACCGGTTTTATGAGCTATTCCACTTGCTTTGCCGCTACCTGCCAGACATGCATTTTTATTACTAAAAATAAGCTGCCTTATATCGGGATGTAAGAACCCAAAAAACCAGGCGGCACCTGCGCAGAGCGTTACAGTCCAACCAACAGAACCATCTGAATAAGCAAGTGCTTCCTCTACATGTAAAGCTTTCGGCAGCGATAAACCAAGTCCATTAAGCTGTGTGGGAACAAAAAGATTAAACCAACATTGTTGCTGAATCAACTTTAACTGATTTGGGTGCAACCGTTGCAATTGTTCTGCTTCTGCTCCATATTGTTTAATATTCGCTATAAGTTTTGGAGAGAGATATCCCGCAGGATGTTTCAATAATTTCAAGCGGTTATTAATTTAGATTTATTGATGATTTTGCGCCAGTCTAAATATCCAAAGATTGCCACTAAAAAAAGAAAAGAGGTTAGTGCGGCAAACAGTGGTAATTGTTTGTACAGCAGCAAGGGGATTGCAAAAAAATTAGAGACATTTAACAGCACCCAGTTTTCAATTTTTCGTTTTGATAATAACCACATACCCGCCCATGCAGTAGCACTTACCCAGGCATCCCAAAATGGAACTGTAGAGTTAGTAAAACGGGTTAATACCAATGACATTAAAATAAAACCGATAGCTGTTATCCCTGCCACTATCATCCAATCCTTTTTATTGCAATAGGTAATAGATACAGGTACTTTATTCGTTTTTTGAAGCCAATACCACCATCCATAAAAACTCATTACAATATAATATCCATTCAGCAGGCTCTCTGCATAAAGACCGGCCTTAAACAAAATATAAACCGATAAAAAAGTGGCAGCAATACCTATCGGATATAAAGCAATTTTGTTGGCCTTTGCGAGAAGTACTTCTGCAACGCTTAGACCTACTGCCAACCATTGTATAGCATCTGTTTGTTTAACTTGTTGAACAAATATCATAACCCCGTCTTGTACACTCATGTTTCAGTTTCTTTCAATATGTTATGACGATACAACTTGTAAATCTATTTATGTGCTTGTTTATTTTCTCTGTTCCACTTTGTATACATATATTATTCTCTTGCCAAAATTGGAACAATTTCTTTCTTCACTTTAAAAGATTATCCTCTATAACTTTTATAATTTTTGAAGAACTAGATTTTTAAAAAAAATTAAAGATATTTAACAACAGTGTTTTAATGCAAAGCGTGTTTATTTCTTATTTTGTAACCCTTTAGATTGATTGTTTAAAGTTAATAATATTGCCGGAAACTGAGACTCTCATTAATTTAAAATCCTGAAATATATTGCACTTTACCTTAAGGATAGTGATGGAAATTGTACTTACTTTATCTGTAAAAATATATTTTTATACTAAAAGTAGAAAACCCGACAGCCTTTAGGCAATCGGGTTTTGTTTAAAAATTACTAGTACAGATTAATTTTCTTTTACGTCTTTTTTTACATCCTTTTTATCATCTTTTACATCCTTTCTATCTTTCTTAATATCTCTTGCATCGGCTCTCAGATCTTTTGCTTCTTTATTTCTGTCTTTTTTATCTTCATTTAAATCCTTCATAGTTTTTTTAATTTCAGCTTGTTCTTCTTTGATGCCATTCCTATCTTTTTCTTTCCTTTCTTGCTTGAGTTCTTTTCTATCCTGGTTTAGTTTTCGTTTATCAGCGTCAATATCTTTATTATCTTTTTTGATTTCTTTACGGTCATTAAGAATATCTTTTTTGTCATTCCCAATGTCTTTATGGTCATGATGGAGTTCTCTATGTTCGTTGTGCATTTCATGATGTCTGCCTGCTGCTAAATGTGTGTGGTTTTGTGCGCCTGCAGTGCCGGCTGCGCAAATAAAAACTGTAGCGATAAATAAT
>JANLVW010000105.1:0-1541 GCA_031364205.1 Ferruginibacter sp. | reverse complement strand
ATTGATGAAAAAAGTTTTGACAAGCTTGAAGGTTACATTAAAAATGTTCGTAAAAGAGATAGCGGTGCAAAAATTTGGGTAGGAGGTAAATGCGATAAATCTGTAGGCTATTTTATAGAGCCTACGATTATAGAAGCAGCCGATCCTTATTATGTAACCATGTGCGATGAGTTGTTTGGGCCTGTTTTAACCGTTTATATTTATGACGAAAATAAGTATGAAGAAACATTAAAGCTTGTTGACAACACCTCTTCTTACGCACTTACCGGAGCCGTAATTGCGCAGGACAGATATGCGGTAGAACTTGCTGTAAATAAGCTTCGCAACAGTGCCGGTAACTTTTACATAAACGATAAACCAACCGGAGCCGTAGTAGGTCAGCAGCCTTTTGGCGGCGCCAGAGCAAGTGGTACAAACGATAAAGCCGGTTCGCAATTAAATTTATACCGTTGGTTAAGTGCCCGCACAATTAAAGAAACATTCGTACCCGTGGTGGATTACAGATACGGCTTTATGGAAGAAGCTTAAAATAGAATTAGTTGGTTTCTCTATAATCTTAATCAATTGTAGAGAGAACCAACCCCTTTAATAAAAATATTTTGGGCGTGTTCCGCAAGGGCGGGGCTCAAAAAGGATTTTTGCTTCAATCCCTCACGCAGTTAAATAATGTTTATGGGTTTACGATATCTTTATTCTTTGGAAAGGATCAAAATAAAAGATAAAAACTAATATGCAAATCTTACTAACATCACCCCAGTTTTTGCTCATTGTTAATAGACTTGCGCAGCAATTAATTGAAAACGATGATAACATCAACGATACTGTATTTATTGGTTTGCAACCCCGTGGTATTTATGTGAGTGATAAGATTATTGAACAGATAAAATTGCTTTGTCCTGGTAAGGAAATAAAATATGGATTGTTAGACATTACATTTTATCGTGATGATGTTCGCACAGAAATTCACCTATCCAACAAAACAGAAATACCATTTAGTATTGATGGGAAAAAAGTTATTTTAATTGACGATGTTCTTTATACAGGTAGAACCATTCGTGCAGCTTTAGATGCGCTGCAGGATTTTGGAAGGCCAAAAAAAGTTGAACTATGTGTTTTAATCAACAGGAGATTTGACAGAGAACTTCCCATACAACCTGATTATTGTGGTAAAACAATTGATGGGCAGTTTAACGAAAAAGTAAAGGTTGATAAAGAAAAAGGAGAAGTTGTAATTTATTAATCTTTGTCTTTTGTATTGTGTATAATATCTTTTTACCATTGTTACTTTCTATTTTTACCATAGCTTCGCTCCTTAATGCAACTATCTACAAAACATCTCATAGGCATTAAAGAACTTTCTGCGGAAGATATCACCCTCATTTTACAAACTGCCATTCAATTCAAAGAAGTTTTGCAACGTCCTGTAAAAAAAGTTCCATCGCTCCGAGATGTAACAATTGTCAATTTATTTTACGAAAACAGTACCCGAACAAGAATTTCTTTTGAGCTGGCCGAAAAAAGACTTGGGGCAGATACCATTA
>JANLVW010000093.1:0-1448 GCA_031364205.1 Ferruginibacter sp. | reverse complement strand
CAAACCGGTAAGTTAATATCTAAAAGTATCAAGGCATATAATAGCTTAAGGCCACATGCCAGTTGTGATTATCTAACTCCGGAAGAAACACATTTAACATCAGGACAACTTAACAAAAGATGGAAGAATTATAATCAATACTATAACCATAAAAAAACAGCTGTATAGCAGTTGCAGGATTAAAAATATATGTTGATGAAGACGAACCTGACCAGGTAGCTACAACCAGGTAATTTGCTGCAACTGCAAAGGCAACTGATCTTTTACTACCATTGGCAAAAACAATTGATGACCTTAAACAAAAGTATGGTACGTGGGTGGTTGAATGGGGGAGCATAAATCGTTACCAGCGCATTAGCAATGATATGAATCAGGCATACAATGATGCAGGCAAAAGTTATCCTGTGCCATTTGCTTCGGCTTTGTGGGGTATGTTACCATCTTACAACAGCCGTTATTTTGAAGGTACTAATAAACGATATGGTGTTAGTGGTAACAGTTTTGTTTGCGCTGTTGAATTTGGCAAAAAGGTGAAAGCAAAATCTTTGCTTGCCGGTGGAAACAGTGGCAATCCATCTTCTCCACATTTTACAGATCAGTTGTTGATGTATACACAAGGCAAGTTTAAAGATATATTGTTTTACAAAGAAGATGTATTAAAACATGTTGAGCGTAAATACAAACCGGGAGAATAATATTGTCTTGTAATATTCCGTTTTTTTTATACTTTTTTCCGAAAGAGTATTTAATGTTTACCCGTCGCACCAAGCACTCTGAGTTGCTGCAGGGAAGTCCAGGGAACGTTCAGGCCTTCAAAGGCACTCGAGGGCATAACTGCATTTCATTTCTATAGGCTTCTAATGAATCATCGTAGGGTATAGGTAGGGTGAGCGTACTGTGAGTGGCGGGTTGTGCCACGTCCTGCCTCGTCCTAAAATAACTATACAGGTTAATTAATAAATCCTGATGTGGTTATACAAATATAATTTTTAATCCTGCAATTGCTATACAGCTGTTTTTTCATGATTATAGTATTGATTATAATTCTTCCATCTTTTGTTAAGTTGTCCTGATGTTAAATGCGTTTCTTCAGGTGTCATATAATCACAACTGGCATGTGGTCTTAGATTATTATAAGCATTAATACTTTTACTTATCAGCTTACCGGTTTGCTCAAAACCAAGCAGGCTGTTATAAAGATTAAACTCTGTTTTTATTATTCCATTCATTCGTTCTGCCAATGCGTTTTCATAAGGGTCACCGTTTTCGGTCATACTGATGGCAATATTATTTTGAAGTAATAAGCTTACATATTGATGTGAACAATATTGAGAGCCTCTGTCTGAGTGATGGATAAGAGGCTCCTTATATATTCTGTTATTTAATGCCATTTGTAAGGCTTCAACACATCCTTCTGCAGCCATATCATTGCGGAAGCTATAACCCAT
>JANLVW010000054.1:0-1879 GCA_031364205.1 Ferruginibacter sp. | reverse complement strand
TAGTTGATTATGCCTTCTATCAATTATTTGCAGCTAATGATGTAAGAAAAGCAGTTTACACAGTGGTAAGTCCTTACAACGGTACTAACCAAATACATGTAATTAAATTTGCAGGCAGAACAGGATCACCAGCCGGGAATTTGGACGCAAAAGTTCTTCGTGCCGCTGAAGTATTACTAAACAGAGCAGAAGCTTATTACAAAAGTGGAAATGAGCCCCTTGCCCTTGCTGATATTATCCTTCTTAAAAGTAAGAGATATTCAGGATATGTAAATGATTCATTAGCAGGCCAACCATTGGTAGATGAAATTAATCTTCAAAGAAGATTAGAGATGGCTTTTGAAGGTGATAGATTCTTAGATTTAAAGCGTAGAAATCTTCCAGTTCAAAGAAGTACATTTGGTGATATATCTGATGGAACAGGAATAACTTATGTATTTAAAACCCTTGCTGCGGGAGATTATAGGTTTAACTTTCCTATACCTCAAAATGAAATAAACTTTAATACAAATTTGAAGCAAGTACCTGGTTACTAATTCAAAATAACTAATATTAAAAAACCCTGAAATCTATTTCAGGGTTTTTTAATATTAAAAACAGGCATTTTGTTATTTAATACTTTTCTAATTTCTTTTATTATTTTAGGATCTCTCCCAACTTCCTCCCCAACTCTTCCCCCCTTAGTTCAGTAGCTATTATCTTTCCTGTTGGGTCAATTAATACGTTGTAAGGAATACCATCAAAACCATAAAGAGGTACACTTGCACTGTTCCAGCCTTTTAAATCACTTACATGTGCCCAGGAAAGCTTGTCTTTTTTTATAGCTTCCAGCCATTTGGTTTTGTCTTCATCCAACGATACGCCCAATATTGTAAAGTTTTTATTTTTAAATTTATTGTAGTTGGCAACTATATTTGGATTCTCGCCTCTGCAAGGCCCACACCAGCTGGCCCAAAAGTCTATCAATACATATTTACCTTTAAAAGAACTTAAAGCAATTTGTTTGCCTGAAGCATCTGCCATGGAAAAATCAGGAGCCTCACTGCCAACAACCGGTTTGCCTTTTTGAACAGGAGGAGCCTCTTTTTTAACAAGTAGCTCATTGTATTGCGAAATAATGGTTGCTACGCCATTGTGTTTTGGAAATCTTTTAGATAAATTAGGGATGACCGTTTTTAGTTCTGCAGGATCAATGCCTCTTGTGTAACCCAAGGAAAACATCGCCACTACAGGGTCTGAAGTTGTATCAATCGATTTTACAATAAAGGTTTTAAAATCTACCCCTTCTTTATTTAAATCAATAATTTTTAATTTTACAATACTGTCGCTACTTTTGTTTTTTTGAAGAGAATCTATTTCAGCAGACAAGGCTGTCATATTTTTTTGTCTGCCATCAACCCCCAATAAAAAGTTTTTAAATAACTTATTTGCATGAGTGTTAAATTCCGGACCGGTAAGGCTCATGTCTTTTACGTCTGCCTTAAATATAATTTTAGGAGCATCATTTATAAAAATATAACCAGTTTCCTGTTTTTGAAACCGCAATCTGTATAACCCTTCCTCCGGGGATATTCCGCTAACTGTAAATTTTCCGTTTTTAATTTCACCTGTGTCAATTACTTCGGGATCTTTCTGGCTAAAAAATAATTGTTCCAGGTATATTTTTTGATCTTCCGAATTTTTTACATCTCCTGTTACAGTAAATTTTCCTTTTTCGGTTTTCTCATTACAAGAAATTATCCCTGCAATCATTAAAATTCCAACTAATAACTTTTTCATTAAACTCATTTATAAATAAAAAATAAAATTTCTAATTACCACTGTCTATAAAACGACCAATCGCAAATTGCAAACTGGCAACTATCAACCATCAACTTTC
>JANLVW010000043.1:0-1094 GCA_031364205.1 Ferruginibacter sp. | reverse complement strand
GTTATTTCTTCACAGGGAACTGATGCATCCCCTAATCTATGTTCAACCATTTCGGTTGATTACGTTGGTAAATTAATAAACGGAACCTCTGATGGTGCTCAGTTTGATGCATCTCAACCTAATAATCCATTTGTCTCGAGTTTAAACAATTTAATATCAGGCTGGCAATTGGTTTTGCCGCTAATAAAGGCAGGTGGGACAGTTACTTTGTATATTCCACCATCTTTAGGATACGGTTCCCAAGCATCGGGGCCAATACCCGCTAATTCTTATTTGAAGTTTTTAATTACAGTAAAATCAGTAAAGTAATTTCATTTCTTAAAATTAATTTAGGATTTTAAATCTTTAGCGCTTTTTTATAAAATTCTTTTGTGGCACACGAATCTATTTCTGTTTTTGATATGTTTAAAATTGGCGTAGGTCCAAGCAGTAGCCATACGCTTGGCCCGTGGCGTGCAGCGCAGTTATTTACAAAACAGCTGCAAGAAAAAAATATTTTAAACAGCGTAACTGCCATTGAAGTTTTATTATATGGCTCTCTGGCTAAAACAGGCGTAGGGCATGGCACTGCAATAGCTGTGCAACTTGGGTTAAGCGGCGATGATCCTGTTACATTTGATGTTGAAAATATTAATGCAAAAATTGCTGATATAAAAAGCATGCAAAAACTTTTGCTTGCCGGCAGACATGAAATAGATTTTATTCCATCTGATGATATTGAATTTCTATTTACTGAAACTTTACCTTATCACCCCAACGCACTCACTTTTCTGGTTTCCTTAAATGATGGAAATAATTTTGCAGAAACATATTATTCCATTGGCGGTGGATTTGTAACACAGGGAAAGAAAGAAAGTGCAAAAAAAAGTAATACTCAGGCAGATATTTCTCTTCCTTTTCCAGTTAATACTGCAGATGAATTGTTGCACTGGTGTAGAAAAACTGGTATGTCTATTCATGAGGTTGTTATGGAAAATGAACTGGCTTGGAGAAGTGAAGCTGAAATCAAAAAAGGATTGCAGGAAATTTGGAGCGTAATGAAAGAATGCATGTACAGAGGTTGCCACACACAAGGTTATTTGCCCGGCGGTTTA
>JANLVW010000041.1:0-1410 GCA_031364205.1 Ferruginibacter sp. | reverse complement strand
GCAATGCAATGGTAGCAAGTGCGCCAACCTTTGATGATGTTGCTGATAAAATTTATGAACTTTTATCTGACAATATATTTATTGCCCACAATGTAAATTTTGATCATTCTTTTATATATCATCATTTAAAAAAAGCAGGCTACGAATTAAATGTAAAGAAACTTTGTACGGTTCGCCTTGCTCGCAAAGCATTGCCAGGCTTGCCTTCGTACAGTTTGGGTAAACTTTGTAGAAGTGTAAATATTTTAATAGATGACCGTCACAGAGCGGATGGTGATGCAAAAGCCACCGTAAAGTTGTTTGAAAAAATATTGACTGAAGGTGGAATGGAGTACATTGATAAAATGCTCAAGCGTTCCTCATCCGAGCAATGGCTGCCAGTGCATTTAGAAAAGAAAAAAATAGAAAATCTACCACTGGTTGCAGGCGTCTATTATTTTCACAACCACAAAGGAAAAGTTATTTATGTTGGCAAAGCCATTAATATAAAAAAAAGGGTGGTGAGCCATTTTACGCACAATGATGCAGGCCATAGAAGACAAAGTTTTTTGAGACTTGTTGCAGATATTAGCTTTAAAATATGCGCCAACGAATTGCATGCGCTTATTTTAGAAAGTACAGAAATTAGAAAACTTTGGCCGCAATATAATTATGCGCAAAAGCAGCCTGTGCAAAAGTATGCGCTGTATTCATTTGAAGACAACCGTGGTTATATGCGTTTGGCTATTGATAAAAAACGAAAAAATTTACCATCTTTATATTGTTTTAATTTATTGCAGGAAGGGCAGACGCTCCTGCGAAAAATGATGGAAGAATTTGACTTGCATACAAAACTTTGTTATGTAGATAAAACACCCTTTGCAGAAAGTGATATGGAATTTACAGAAGCGCCACTTTATTACAATGGTAAAGTAAAAAATGCCATTACAAGTCTGCATGCACAGCTACCAACTTTTGCCTTGGTTGATGATGGTATTGAACCCGATAAAAACCTTTGTTTTTTAATAGAAAAAGGAAATTTTTGGGGAATGGGCTATATACCTTCACAATTACAACCCACATCTGTAAACGATTTAAAAGATTCACTAGATCCTTACACCGACAATGATTTTATAAGAAATAGCATTTACAACTACGCAGAAAGAAATCCTGACAAGAAGATTTTATTAAACTAATACGATGTATTAATTGCCTTTTGTTGAACAACGCTGTTTATAAAATTTTATTTTAAATTTCAACTCTTATTTTCGCCAAAATTCTTCGATTATCCTTTATCCGTAATTTTTAATTTGTAATTCGTAATTATATTTTCCATGTTCAACAATATCATCGCACAAAAACTTTCTATTAAACCATCTCAGGTAGAAACGGTATTACAATTATTAAGTGAAGGCAGTACCATTCCTTTTA
>JANLVW010000039.1:0-6742 GCA_031364205.1 Ferruginibacter sp. | reverse complement strand
GCAATGCAATTTTTGGTCGTACATAATTTTTAAAATATGAGAATGTCCACTAATGAACAAACCTGATTTATGTTCAATAATATCTTCCTTCACACCTTTGGAATATCTTCCGGGATAACCGCCAATATGTTGTATAAAAATATTCACTCTTTCACAAACAAAAAATAATTTTTCCGGATAAATAACTCTCAACCTAGGCGTATCAATATTGCCATAAACGCCTCTAAAAATAATTCTTCTTCCAAAAAGCTGTTCAAACTTTTGTATAAATAAATCACCATAACTTTTCTCATCTCCTATTGAGAATTCCCGTTTTCCTTCTTCCTTCGTAGAGGGACCGAGGGTAAGGTTTCCAAAGTCTCCTGCATGCCATATTTCATCACACGTTTTAAAATACTCATACACCGCTTCATCAAGCCATCCATGTGTGTCAGATATCAATCCTATTCTTGTCAATTTTTTTATTATTTTATCCTCTTATTAAAAATTAAAAATCCTCAATAAACAAAGTCATCTTATCAATTATGCAGCTATCAATTTCCCTCGCTAATCTATGTGCTTTTTAAGCCGTAAATTCGTAATTCATCAATAGTAATTCGTAATTAATTTATTCGTAATTATTTCTTATGCCTCACTATACGCAACTCGGTTCCATTCCCCATAAACGCCACACGCAGTTTCGCAAACCCGATGGTTCTTTATATTCAGAACAATTATTTTCTACCGAAGGTTTTTCAAACGATTATTCTTTGTTGTATCACACCTACGCACCAACACTTATTGTAAAATGCGATGATCCAATTAATGTTGCGCCAAAGATAGCAGAAGAACATATGCTGAAGCACCGGAGTCTGGAAGGATTTAAAATAAAACCTGATGCAGATTATTTAGACAGCCGCAAAGCAGTGCTTGTAAACAGCGATTGCCACATCGTTTTAGCCGCCCCGCAAAAAAGCATGACAGATTACTTTTATAAAAATGCTGACAGTGATGAGGTGATTTTTATACATGAAGGCACGGGTAAATTACTTACCTGTTATGGTGAAATTACCTTTGCTTATGGTGATTATCTGGTGGTGCCAAGAGGCTGTATTTATCAGATCCATTTTGATACTGAAATTAACCGTTTGTTTATTGTAGAATCTCATGCACCCATCCGTTACCCAAAAAGATACCTTAGCAAATATGGTCAGCTAATGGAACATTCGCCCTATTGTGAAAGAGATATTCGCACACCACAAAACCTGCAGACGCACGACGAAAAAGGCGACTTTATAATTAAAACAAAAAAGCAGGGAATGCTTTATGGTATGCATTATAGCACACATCCGTTTGATGTAATTGGCTGGGATGGTTGTTGTTATCCTTATGCATTTTCTATACATGATTTTGAACCCATTACAGGGCGTGTACACCAGCCGCCGCCCGTGCACCTGACTTTTGAAACAGATGCATTTGTTATCTGTTCCTTCGTGCCAAGGTTGTACGATTATCATCCGCTTTCCATACCTGCGCCCTACAACCACAGCAACATTGACAGCGATGAATTGCTCTATTATGTAGATGGTGATTTTATGAGCCGCAAGCATGTAACCCGTGGTATGATAACGCTGCACCCCGGCGGTATTCCGCATGGCCCACACCCCGGTCTGGTAGAAAAAAGTATTGGTAAAACCGAAACAAAAGAACTCGCAGTAATGGTAGATACTTTCAGGCCATTAAAACTTACACAATACGCAATTGAAATTGAGAACGAGGGTTATGTTATGAGTTGGGCAGAGTAGGGCGAAAAGGAATTTGAATTTAGAAATTTGTGTAAGTATTTAAATTAATCTACCAAATTCCCAAATCCAAATTCCTTTATTCTTTCACCTAGGGGCTGTCAATATTGATACCCTTTTCAACAATTGTCCGGGCTGTCTGCAGTAGTGCCGCAGCAATTTGTACAAAACTTTAAAGTGCATTATTTGCGGCAGCTACTACTGCCCATCCCGCAGCCTTTGGTAGATGAATCTTTTTCAACTTTTATTATGCAGGAGATTATGAGTTATATGATTTATTGATATTAAAATCGAGCAGCTGCGTGATGGAGTATTTCCTTAGGTAATCAATTCATTTGTAAATAATTTTTGGGATAAAATCTCTTCTTTTTCTAAGTTGTTTTTTACAAGCCATTGTAAAAAATTTTCTACTCTTTCAATTAGCATTTTGCCACATTCTGTTTCAGTTCCAAAATATGGAGCGGTAACATCTAAAGACTTTTCAAGATCAATATTATTTCGATCGTATTCGGTAATATATTCTTTCAAAATATTTACTGCCTGCAATTTATTTTGTATGGCAAATTGGTAGCCTTTTTTCGTAGCTTTTATAAAATGTTCGTAATCTTTTCTGTGGGTAATTAAATTATTTTTTTCAGTAATTATTACCGGAGAGTAGCAGTAAGGAATATTAAAATCTGCTAGCTGAAATTTATTTAAGGGAATATTTTTTGAAGCTGCTTCTATGCCTTCCCAATTATTAAATATCCACGTGACATCTGCTTTTTGTTGTAAAAGCGTATTCCATATGCCGAGCTTATCAGGATATATTAATTTTATATCTCCGCTTCCGCCATCGTTTTTTATTAGTTCTTTTATTATATGGTCTTCATACCTCGCTTTGTAAGATGCATAGATTTTTCCATCCAAATCTTTGGGTCTTTTTAAGCCCGAAGAAGAAAGGGTAGCAATGCTGCTGATATCCTCTTTTAAAATGGCAAAAACTGCAATAGCGTTTACAGTATTTATTTTATTACTAAGGCTAATGACGGTTTCAAATGGGGCAATAGCAAAATCTGTGATGCCCATTTCCAGTTTTTTACCGGGGGTTAAGCTGTAATTATCATCAGCTGGATTTAATATCTGAACATCCATTTTCTCTTCTTGGTAAAATCCCATTTCTTTGGCTACAAAAATGCCGATATGATTAATGTTCGGTGTCCAGTCAAGAGCAATTTTTATAGTTGTCATTATTTTTATAAGTAGTTTAAATCAACAAAATCTTTTACAATTAATTTCTATAAAGTTACTCTGACCTTTTGTATATAAAAAATAGATAAAACTTCTTTCCCAAAAAAATTACAGTTTGTTGTTTATATTTTTATTTTCCTCTTTATAAAACGAGCGCAGTTTGTTTTGGAGTTATTATACCTTTAATTGAAACTTAAAAGGTTAACTAAAACTTCCCATTACTTTTAATATTTTTTAAATATTGTGTCAACTATAAGTAAAATTGGATATCAATAATTCATTTCAAAAATTTGATTATACAAATACAAATTTGTTGGCTTCCAAGGCCTTTTCATTGTCCAATCTATAAGCAACTAACTTTCCATTTTTAGCAATGCTATAATCTAGGCAACAAATATTTTGTTTAAATAATGAAGGTTCACCCTTTAACCAGTAATGTCCAAAGAATACTTTTTTCTCATCAGGCAAATAATAATAAGATGATTTGAGGCTTGAAACTTTGACTGGCAATTCAGGCAAGTTTTCAAGTGGTTCAATGCTGATGGATTTATAAGTCGCTTCAGCAGGATTTTCCCACCATTTAATTCTTATTTCGTTTCTAATGGTGCCATCTTTATCTCTAAAAAATAATCCTTCGGGCATTTTCATTTCTCCTCCTTTTAAAGTTTCTTCAATGGCTTTGTTTAAATGGGTTCCTTTTTTTACTGATTGAAAAATTAATTCGTCTGTCAGTTTTCCGTCAACAAGTTTCGTTTTCAGATATTCAATATTGGTATTGTCCCAACAGGCGTGTACAGCCCTAAAGGTTTCTGTTTCATAAAAAAGTGGCAATGTTTTAAACCAATCTACATAAGCTTCATATTCTTTTTGCCCGTTATGAAATTGTTTCAGTGTTTCATAATGCTGAATGATATTTGTTATAAGATGTTTTCTTAAATGCCCACCTTCTGTTTCCTGAAAATGAAAGCACAATGCATTGTATTCATGATTACCCATTAATGCAATGGCGTTTTTACTGTCAACCATTGCTTTCACAATTTCAAGTGTTTCTCTTATTTTAGGACCTCGGTCTACATAGTCACCTACAAATAAAACTTTTCGGGTAGAATGAGCATATGCACCATCTTTTAATTCATAACCTAATTTCTGAAGCAGTAGTTCCAGCTTTTCTGTATGTCCATGGATGTCTCCGATTATATCTGTCATATCATAAATCTTATTTTCTTAATAATTTTTTGTAGTTTTTTAGATAAACTTTATACCGTATCTATTACCCCATCCCCACCACCCACTCCCTCCACTTCCCCCCAACCGCCTCCATTTTAAAACTTTTTTTCTCCAGTTTCAATTGTGCGGCAATGGCAGCAGGTATGGTCACTTGCTCGTTGATGATGGGTTCTATAACATCATAAAATTTTACAGGGTGGGCAGTTTCTAAAATAACGCCTTTTTCTGTAGGGTTATTAGTAAGGTATAATTGCAATGCCGTATAAGCAACGGCACCATGCGGGTCAAGTAAATAATTGGTTTGCTTAAATACTTTTAACAATGTTTCTGCTGTGGCTTCGTCTGTAATGGATACACTGCTTAGACTGTTTTTAAGATCATTGTTTTTATTGTCAAACATTTTAAGTATGCGTACAAAATTACTAGGGTCTCCCACATCCATTGCGTTTGAAATAGTGGCTATTGCTTTTGTAGGTCTATAAATGCCGGTATTAAAATATTCGGGAACTGTATCGTTTGCATTGCAGGCAGCTATAAAATGTTTAATGGGTAATCCTGCTTTTTGTGCCAGTAATCCTGCGCAGATATTTCCAAAGTTTCCACTTGGTACGGCAACGGTTGGAGGGATGTTTTTATCCTGCCATTGTCTCCATAAAAAATAATAATAAAATTGCTGCGGCAACCAACGTGCAACATTTATGGAATTAGCGGAGGTAAGAAAAACCTGTTGCTTTAAATTTTCATCCATAAAGGTTTCCTTTACCATTTTTTGACAGTCGTCAAAGCTGCCATTAACTTCAATGGCATGTATATTTTTACCAAGTGTGGTCAGTTGCTTTTCCTGCACGCTACTCACTTTTTCTGAAGGATATAATATGACCACTTCAATACCTGCAACGTCATAAAATCCATTGGCTACTGCTCCGCCGGTATCGCCGGATGTGGCTACAAGTACTACAATCTTTTCTGTTTTTTCTTTTGCAAAATAACCCAGACAGCGGCTCATAAACCTTGCACCAATATCTTTAAAAGCCAGCGTAGGTCCATGAAATAATTCCAGCGAATAAATGTTCCTTGTAACCTGCACCAATGGAATATCAAAATTTACTGTTTCTTCCACAATCTTTTTTAATAGATCATCGGGAATAACATCTCCCACAAATGGTTTTATTACTTCGTATGCAATGGCAGCATTGGAATAATTTTCAATATCATTTAACAGTTTTTTATTTACCTGCGGAATGCTTTGAGGAAAATACAAACCCTTATCAGGCGCCTGCCCGGCAATGGTAGCAGTTTTAAAATCTACAACGGGGGCATTTTTATTTAGACTGTAGTAGAGCATGACTGATGAGTATTGAGATGTTAGATATTAGATGTTAGACAAAAGAAAAAAGACAGAAGATGTGAGACAAAAGATGAAAGACAAAAGAAGTGTGCACATCGTAATTCGTAATTTGAAATTCGTAATTCAGCATTGACAATTCACTATTCACCATTCACAACCCTCACTCCTTCCCCATTCACCGTTGTTACATAACACCTAAAATCTACGCCTAATTTTATGTAAACATTTTCCATAATATTTTTTATTTCATTGGCTGTTTTTTCATCTTTATTAAACATAAAAACCGACGGTCCCGAACCGGAAATACCTCCACCCAATGCACCGGCTTCCTTGCATTGTTTTTTAATATCAGCAAAGCCGGGTATTAAAATACTGCGGACGGGTTCTATGATTACATCTTCCAGCGAGCGGCTGATTAAATCATAATCTTCTTTCAAAAAACCCGTAACCAATCCACCAATATTTCCCCATTGTTTTATGGCATCTTTTAGTGCAACTTCTTTGCGCAAAATCTGTCGGGAATCAGATGTTTTTACTTCTATCTGCGGGTGCACCACCGTCACAAAAAGCGGTGGTGAATGCAGCGGAATAATATCCAACGGATGTATGGAACGGATAAGCGTAATGCCCCCGTAAATGCAGGGTGCAATATTGTCTGCATGCTTTACACCGCAGGCTAATTTTTCGCCATTCATAGCAAATTGCACCAATTGTTCGTTGGTAAAATAATCATTTAATAATTTATTTGCAGCAACTACTGCACCGGCAGAACTTGCCGCACTGGAGCCCAAACCACTGCCGGGCATAATTGTCTTATGAATGTTTACAGCAAAGCCAACAAGTTTTGGATATGCTTCCATCAATGCCTGCAAAGCGACACCTGCCACGTTTTGTTCCGGTATTTCTGACAGATCATATCCATCTGTATGCTTGATGTAGATGATGGGTTCGTCCAATAAAGTAAGTTCCATTTCATCCTGCGGATCATTTAATGCCATACCCAAAATATCGAAACCACACACTAAATTGGCAACGGTAGCAGGGGCAGATATTTTAATTTTTTTCATATTAATTTTTTTAGAACCACAAAGGCGATTTTTTTGATCAACAAAGACGATAAGGGACTAAGTTTCACAATGGGTTTCCTTGCTCAGCG
>JANLVW010000027.1:0-4223 GCA_031364205.1 Ferruginibacter sp. | reverse complement strand
GTTATCGGCTGGACTTTGCTCGGCGTGTGGATTGCTACTATAAAAATTAGAATACAATTACTTAGAGATAAAAGTTTATTAAATGCATAAATACAGGTCAATTGCTTACCGTTTAATTTTCCTTTTATTGGCTTTGTGCATTTATGTAGTTTCATTTGCACAAGCTAAAAAAGTAGAAATGGCAGACGAGATGAGAAGCAATGGCAAAATATATATTGTAGTAGCCGTATGCCTTACAATATTGGTCGGACTTTTTTTGTATGTTTTTTCTTTAGACAGAAAATTGTCAAAAATTGAGAAAGAAGTTTAAACGTTTTTAATCTATATAAATACTAATAAGTAAATACGTATACTTTTATATAAACAACGGTCGCTAATAAAAAACAAATTTATGAGTTCTAATCAAAATTATAGTTTCTTTCAAAGCGTTGAAAGAAGCTTTGACAAAGCTGCAAAATTCACCAAATTTGACCGGGGGATTTTAGAGCAGATAAAAGCGTGTAACAGCGTTTATCAAATGCGTTTTCCATTAAAAAGAGATGATGGTACAATTGAAGTTATTGAAGCATACCGTGTGCAGCACAGTCACCACAAAACTCCGTGTAAAGGTGGAATTCGTTTTAGCGATGAAGTAAATCAGGATGAAGTGATGGCACTTGCATCTCTAATGACATACAAATGTGCTATCGTAAATGTACCGTTTGGTGGTGGTAAAGGTGGTATCAAAATAAATCCTAAAAATTATTCTGTTTACGAACTGGAAAAAATTACCCGTCGTTATACTGCAGAATTAGTTAAGAAAAATTTTATTGGTCCCGGTATAGATGTACCTGCACCGGATTACGGAACCGGTTCAAGGGAAATGAGCTGGATTGTAGATACTTACCAATCACTAAAGCCAGGCGAAATTGATGCTGCAGGATGTGTAACCGGAAAACCGGTAACACAAGGTGGTGTTCGTGGACGTACAGAAGCAACCGGTTTAGGTGTTTTTTTTGGCATAAGAGAAGTTTGTAACATGACTCAAATAATGAAAAAGCAAGGGCTTGAACTTGGCATAAAAAATAAAACAGTAATTGTTCAGGGCCTAGGAAATGTTGGTTATCACTCAGCAAAATTCTTCAGAGAAGGTGGCGCAAAAGTTATTGCTCTTGCAGAATACGAAGGTGCAATTATGAATGCCGATGGATTAAATGAAGAAGAGGTATTTCAACATAGAAAAGCAACGGGTTCTATATTGAATTTTCCGGGTGCAACTAATCTTCCAAAAAATACTGATGCTTTGGAATTGGAATGCGACATACTTATTCCGGCTGCACTGGAAAACGTAATTAACGGCGAAAATGCACCGAGAATTAAAGCAAAAATAATCGGCGAAGCCGCAAATGGTCCTTGTACACCTGAGGCTGATGAAGTGTTTCAGCAAAAAGGTATTCTTTGCGTACCGGATATGTACCTTAATGCAGGTGGCGTAACAGTTAGTTATTTTGAGTGGTTAAAAAATCTTAGTCACGTGCGTTATGGCCGAATGGAAAAACGGTTTACCGAAAATTTAAATACACATATTCTCTCTCAAATTGAAACCCTAACAGGCAAAAAAGTAGAAGAGAGTGAGCGTAAATTCATTATGCATGGTCCTGAAGAAGTAGATTTAGTTCATAGTGGTTTAGAAGAAAGTATGATCACAGCTACAAGAGAAATCATGGAGATTTGGTTATCAAACCCTGAAATACCGGATATGAGGACTGCAGCTTATGTAAATGCAATAAACAAAGTAGCTACCAGCTATGGCGAATTAGGAATTTTCCCATAAGCACTAATAATAATGTTGAAGCCCCGAAATTTTCGGGGCTTTTATTTTTACAGCATGTTTCGGGTTGATGAAAATATAAAAATTCAATAGTTTTACTGTATGAGGAAAACCAGTGCTACATCCATGGATTCGGTAAATTTTAACCGAATAGCCGAAGCTATAAAAATTTTGCAACATACATTTACGGAGCAGCCGAGTCTGGAAGAATTAGCCAGACAAATTCATATTAGTCCGGCACATTTTCAAAAATTATTTACAGCATGGGCAGGTGTTAGTCCCAAAAAGTTTGTTCAGTACGTTACAGTTTCTCATGCAAAATTGATGTTGAGAAATTCATCCACCAACAAAATTTTCTCATCAGCCAAACCTCCGACATTATTTGATACCGCAATAATAACAGGACTTTCAGGCACCGGCCGACTACATGATCTTTTTGTAAATATTGAAGGAATGACACCGGGCGAATACAAAAACGGTGGTGAAGGTCTCTTCATTAAATACAGTTTTGCAAACAGTATTTTTGGAAATATAATTGTGGCTTCAACGGTAAAGGGTATTTGCCATGTTTCTTTTTTGGATGATGAAAAAACCGCAATCAAGAATTTAATGCAATCATTTCCTCATGCCACTTACATTCAATCAATAGAAGAAATACATTTAAAAGTGATAGGAATTTTTAATCAGAAAAACCATGCTGCTGAAAAAATAAACCTTCACATAAAAGGTACTGCCTTTCAAATAAAAGTTTGGGAAGCACTTCTGAAAATTCCGGAAGCAGTATTGGGAACGTACGCTCATATTGCCTGCGAGATAGACAACGCAAAAGCTACACGAGCAGTAGGTTCAGCTATTGGTAAAAATCCGGTGGCATATCTAATTCCATGCCACAGGGTTATACAGTCTACTGGTTTATTTGGTGGATATATGTGGGGAAGTGAGAGAAAAACAGCCATGATTGGTTGGGAAGCGGTTAGGGAAGTTATGAATGAAGGATTATAAAATTAATCACTTAATAACAACACCAAATCTCCAATCCCAATCTCTCATCTCAAATTCCTAACTTACCCCATACCGGTAATTCATTTATTTCTATAAACTCATTGCCTGTTTTGTGAAACCCTGCACAGTAAATTCCATTTGTTACTACCATAATTTCTGCCTGAATATTTGCGTTGTAATTTAAAATCTGCCAAAGGGTTTGTGCAGATAACGGTACGCTCATTTCTTTGCATTCAACAATCATAAATGGAATTGAATGCCTGTACACAACAATGTCAAACCGTTTTTTTAACTCTGCTAAAATCAGCTGTTTTTCCACTGCAATTAAAGAAGCAGGATATTGTAAAACATGAATTAAAAACAATAAAAAATTTTGTCTCACCCATTCCTCCGGGGTTATTATAAACCATCGTTTACGAATAGTACAGAAAATAAATTCCTTTTTATTTTCGGTTTTTATTGCGGGTTTTATTTTAGGATAAACAATGTTAATCATTGCTGTAAATGTAGTAAACTAAGTAGTCATCTCCTTTAAACCTCTTTAGTTGAAAGGTTTGCAATATTAACTTTAAAAATAAAACTCGTATTTTTAAATGAATTAAAACGTATGAAATCAAAAGAAGAAATAGTTGACAATTGGTTACCGAGATACACCGGACAGGCAGTTAAAGATTTTGGAGAATATATTTTACTAACCAATTTTAGTAATTATGTAATCATGTTTGCAGAGTGGAATAATGTGGAAATAGTTGCGCCTGACCGTCCAATGCAATGTGCAACAGCAAATAATATTACCATCATAAATTTTGGAATGGGCAGCCCTGGTGCTGCAACTGTTATGGATTTACTTACTGCCATAAAACCCAAAGCAGTTTTGTTTTTAGGTAAATGTGGGGGGTTAAAAAAACGTAATAAAATTGGAGATCTTATTTTGCCAATTGCAGCAATAAGAGGTGAGGGAACAAGCAATGATTATTTTCCACCGGAAGTTCCTGCAATGCCATCTTTTGCTCTGCAAAAAGCAATATCAACCACCATTAGAGATTATGAACAGGATTATTGGACAGGCGTATGTTACACAACCAACAGAAGAGTGTGGGAGCATGATGAAGTGTTTAAAGAATACCTGCAAAAAGTGCGTGCATATGCAATAGATATGGAAACCGCCACAATTTTTACAGTAGGTTTTTACAATAAAATACCAACCGGGGCATTGTTGCTTGTAAGCGATAGTCCGATGGTGCCCGAAGGTGTAAAAACAGAAGCAAGCGATAAATCTGTGACTGCAAATTTTGTAGAGCGTCATCTTAAAATCGGAATTGATTCATTAAAACAATTGATGAATGATGGTTTAACGGTAAGGCATTTAAAATTTTAATATTTTGCCCATGTTGCCATTGGTGCAAATAAA
>JANLVW010000862.1:0-1568 GCA_031364205.1 Ferruginibacter sp. | reverse complement strand
AATGGAATATTGATGGCGGACTTTACCTGTGGAGCAATATAGTGCATAGTATTTGCCCCTAATAAAATACAATCTGCGCCGGCAGTTTGTAATGCAAGGGCTGCTTCGATTATTATTTTTGTAATATCATCCCACTTGCCTGACGCAGTAAGCTTAGCAATGGCCGGATAATTTACAGAGTTGATCATAACTTCTGCGGTTTTTTCTCCATCAGTATTTTTAAATACAAGCTCATTAAAATATCTGTAATAGTCTAAGGTAGAAACCCAACCTGTTCCGCCCACCAAACCAATAGTTTTCATAACTTAATTTTTAAAAGTTTGTATTGTTGTAAATAAGATTTAATCCTTCCATAAAAAAGGAAAAAGAATAACAGCAAGTGTAAAAACCAAAACATCAAGACCCACAATTAAAGCAGCCAATTGCAAAACAGCCCCGTCTCTAAAAACTTCTGCAAAGCCTGATTTGCTAAGGCGCATTAATAATAATAATTGTGGTAAAATAACCGGAAATCCTAAAATGGCAATCAATGCCGCATTTTGCTGTGCTTTGGAAGCTATGGCACTCATTAATGTAAAAGTGAGACTTATGCTTGTGCCACCCAATAATACAATTCCGTAAAAACGCCAGTAATTTAAAACAGGGCTGTCTAAAAAGAAATAAAACAACAACAGGCTGACGCTGCTCATCAGCAACATTAATATAAT
Source organism: Ferruginibacter sp. (assembly GCA_031364205.1). Classification (GTDB taxonomy): domain Bacteria; phylum Bacteroidota; class Bacteroidia; order Chitinophagales; family Chitinophagaceae; genus Ferruginibacter. The sequence continues at coordinate 861 of JANLVW010000862.1, read as the reverse complement.
ATTGAAAAGTAATTTTGCTATAATGAATTCAATGGGTGAGGCAATGGAGTAATAATACAGCATCAAACCTTTTGACTCCTGCAAAAAACTTTTTGCTACAGTGTTTACACACACAAATAATTGTATTACCCAAAAAAGGCTGTTCCACACATTGCCATCGGGGCTATCAGGTAAGGAAAGATAAATAACGAAAACAGTAGAAGCTATATAAAGCAATATTCCATAGAAAGTATGCTGACGCCGAAGCTCGAGCAAAATATCTTTTTTTAGCAATGCAAAAGTGCGTTTCATCACAACTGCAAAATAAAGGCTTTATTTGGGAAGAAGGAACAGGAAAGTGGGAAGTGGGGAGTGGCTAGTAGGGAGTGGTTAGAGGGAAGTTGCTAGTGACTGGTGGGAATTGGTTAGTGTGGAATGGTTCGCTTCAATAAAAGCTGAAAAAAGATTTACTGATGAAAATAGCCCAGATTGAAGCGAAAATCCTTTTGCTGCTTTTGAGCAAAAGATTGTAACGAAAAGCGGGATTTAAAAGCTCGGCGAATCTTCCAATGTTCATGCTTCAAAACTGTTAGCAGTTTACAGTTTACAATTGGCAAATCGAATCAACCAATTAACTATTCAACAAATCAACAATCACTCCGCTGCCTGAGCACATTCTCTGCACCTTGGTTCGTAGATATCATTTTCACCTAGTAAAACCTGTCCGCCGGTGGCAATTTTGCGGTAAGATATGCTTGCCATTCCGCCACAACGCATACAAATTGCATGAAGTTTTGTAATATAATCTGCGACGGCCAATAGGTTGGGCATCTGTCCAAAAGGTTTTCCCAGATAATCCATATCTAACCCAGCAACGATAAC
>JANLVW010000846.1:0-2876 GCA_031364205.1 Ferruginibacter sp. | reverse complement strand
CAAATAATTTAACCGAAACTTTAGAATATATATTTGCATCGATCTCCATCAAACTATGATGAAACCATTTTTTTTATTGCCGCTGTTTTTTATCCTTTCAAATATATTGTTTGCACAGGATAAACCGTTGCCATTTATACAGGTAAAAAATCTAAATAATAAAATTGTTGTTAGCTGGATAAACGATTACACAAAACCAATTACAGCACTCAACATACAACGATCTTACGACAGTTTACAAAATTATACCACTATAGGAAGTGTGCTGAGCCCACAAAGCAGAGAGAATGGTTTTGCAGATGCAAACTTTCCTTACAATAAAATGTATTACAGGGTTTTTGTTTCTTTTGAAGGTGGATCGTATATTATTACCGCTTCTGCAAGACCCGTAAAGGAATTCTATGCAGCCGATAATGCATTATCTGAAAAATATCCATGGCTGGTTTCCAACAAAGATTCGGGCATTGTTTTTCCACCTTCAAAGCCTGAAATTACTTATCCGAGCAATACTATTTTCACTGCCAAGGATAACAATATTATTATACATTTAGTAAACGCTGAAACCAAAAAATACAGCGTAAAGTTTTTTGATGAAACGGAGAAATTTCTCTTTGAGCTTACCAAGTTAAAAGAAGAATACCTGATTATTGAAAAAGTAAATTTTGTACATACAGGATTGTTTAGGTTTGAATTATATGAAAACGGGCTTTTAATTGAAAACAATAAATTTCAAATATTAAGAGAGGTTAAAAAACTATAACCTTTCCGTTTCTTCCGTAAAAAATTCAACATCAAAAACATTTGTAAAATTATCTTTAATTATTTCTTTTACTTCTTCAAAATCAACTTTTCTGCCAAGTTCTTTTTCAATAGATGTAACCTGTTTATTTTCTATCCCGCAGGGAATAATATTTTTAAAATAACTAAGATCGGTATTTACATTTAAAGCAAACCCGTGCATGGTTATCCATCTGCTGGAACGTACGCCGATGGCGCATATCTTTCTTTCTTTACCTTTAATATCCGGATTTATCCAAACACCCGTTTCACCTTCACTTCTTCCGGCTATTATACCATATTCTGCAACAGTTAATATTACAACTTCCTCTAAATTTCTTAAGTACTTTCCTATATCTGTATAAATTTTCTCAAGGTCTAAAATAGGGTAACCAACAATTTGCTGAGGACCGTGAAAAGTAATATCGCCTCCCCTATTAGTTTTAAAAAACTCAATATTTGCAGTTTCTAATTCATCTTCACTCATCAAAACATTTTTCATATCACCGCTTTTACCCAATGTGTAAACAGGCTGATGTTCGCACAACAAAAAGTAATGCTGCGTATCAATTTTGGTTGTCAAAGAAGGATCATTCCTCAACTCAATTTTAACGGCAACATTTTGCTGAAGCAATTTCTCCTGGTAGTCCCATGCTGTTTTATAATCAATTAAGCCTAAATCTTTAAATATTACAGATTGCATACGGTACTAAAATGTTTTACTTTGCAAAGATAAGATTTGAGATGGCAGTTAGATATTTGGCTAGATATCTATCAAAATATAAACTATGATAAACCAAGAAATAGTACACAACGAAATAAGCGATTCAGACGAGCTGTTCGAAAAACATGTAATTGTAATTGACAAAGGGCAGGAAGCCATGAGGATCGATAAATTTTTGATGCAAAGAATTGAAGGAGCCACAAGAAATAAAATTCAACAGGCTATTGAAAATGAAATGGTGCTGGTTAATGATAAGCCAATCAAAAAAAATTACAACACAAAGCCGGGTGATAAAATTGTGGTGTATGATACCAATTCTCCCGAATCATCCGAAATTATTCCGCAAAATATTCCGCTAAATATCGTTTTTGAAGATGATGACCTGTTGATAATAAACAAACCTGTTGGCATGGTTGTACATCCCGGAAGTGGTAACCCTGATAATACGCTAATAAATGCTGTAGCATGGCATTTACAACACAATTGTCCTGAAATTGATGAGAAAGAACTAACCCGTTATGGTTTAGTACACCGAATTGATAAAAACACCAGCGGTTTAATTGTTGTGGCAAAAAAGCAAAAGGTTATGAGCGATCTGGCCAAACAATTTTTTGACCATACAGTTCATCGCAGGTATAACGCAGTTGTTTGGGGCAATTTCGACGAACCTGAAGGAACCATTACCGGGCATGTGGGCCGCAGCCAAAAACAGCGAAAATTATTTACTGTATATCCTGAAGGTGATTATGGCAAAGAAGCCATTACGCATTATAAAGTGTTGGAAAATTTTAATTATGTTTCTCTTGTAGAGTGTAGGCTGGAAACCGGGCGTACGCATCAAATAAGGGTTCATATGCAATACAAAGGGCATCCATTATTTAACGATAATTTTTATGGTGGTGAAAAAATTGTAAAAGGTACTATATACACCAAATACAAACAGTTTGTAGAAAACTGTTTTGCTATTTGTCCACGGCAGGCGCTGCATGCAAAGGAACTTGGTTTTGTACACCCAACCACAAAAGAAAATATGATGTTTATAAGCCAACTACCCGATGATATGGAGCACCTCATAGTAAAATGGCGCAAGTACAGTTTGTTTAAAAATGAAACGGAGTAAGAAGTAAATTAGCTAATTTGCCGATCTGCTATTTGTCCAATAAAATATACTACTTAAATTTTATTGGTGATTTCGAGCAGGAAGCCATGATGGAGTATTAGTAGCGTCGCACATTTCATCTTCAACAAAATATTTAACTTTAATTATAAAATAGATTTACAATAACTAAACTAAAAAAATGAAATCACTTTTTGTACTTTTCTTATCTGTCTTAGTTTGCAGCAAAAACATCTTAGCACAAACAACCATTTCCAA
>JANLVW010000812.1:0-6055 GCA_031364205.1 Ferruginibacter sp. | reverse complement strand
ACCAATGGAACTTCTTTTGTAGACGGCATCATAATTAAAGTTAACAGCATTATTCATTTTAAAATAACTTACATTTCAATTCAAATATGTTCTGATGCGAACACTTGCTTTATTATTATTTATATGTTTGATGATGTCCTGCTCAAATAAAAAAAGCGAATTAACACACATATTAATACAAACAAATTTTGGAGATATTGAAGCGGAACTTTATCCTGCAAAAGCACCCAAAACTGTAGCCGCTTTTTTAGCTTACATTGATAAAGACTTTTATAAAAACACGACTTTTTACAGGGTCTTAAAAGACGAAGAAATGCCAACCGATAACAATTCCGGGCTTATACAGGGTGGTGTGTGGCCTAATTTAAAACCGGTTTCAGGCATTGAACATGAATCAACAAAACAAACGGGGCTTTCGCATACAGATGGAACTATTTCAATGGCGAGGACAGCTGTGGGATTAGCAACCACCGAATTTTTTATTTGCATTGGAGATCAGACCAGTCTTGATGCGGAGAGAGGTGGAACAAACGACAGTCTAGGCTTTGCAGCTTTTGGCAAAGTAATACATGGCATGATTATAATAAGGAAAATACAGGCTACAAAAAGTAATGGTGATCAATTTACAGAGAAAATAAAAATTACAAATATCAAAAGATTTTAAAAAATCGGGTGGCTAAAACCGCCCGATTTTTTTTAATTATTTTACACTTACGCCTGTAAAATAAATTTTAAACTTTCCATCTTCAGAAGGAAAATTTGTTGCAGTTTTAACGCCTTTATTTTTTAAGGTGTTTTCCCATTTTGTATTTAAGGAAGGTTTAGCTACACCTTTACTTCTGTAAACCCACTCTGTTACCATGTAATTTTTATCGATGTATAAATCGTATGCATCGCCAGGTGTATAACCATCAACATTATTATACTGTACCGTAAGCATGGTGCTGTTTGCCTTTCCTATTGGCGCTTTTACATTATCTTTCTGTGTAAGCGTACAACCTTTATCCATTGCAATATGAAAAGGAAAAAGTAACCAATATTGATCGTTGATAAATTTGCCATCTATATTTTTCATTGCTGCAGACTGAATCGTATCTCTTCGGTAAGTAACGGTTTGCTTTGGGTCTTTCATGGTAACAATATTCTGTTCCATATTCCAGTCCCAACTGCGTGACGTGCTCGGGAAAGTATCTCTTTTTACATTAAATGTAAAAGACATCGATTTTGCTTTTTTAAAGTCTTTTATACCATAAGCATTAGCAACTTTTTGGGCAAGTCCATTTCCGTCAGTTTGAGCAAAACTACTGTAGGTAAAGATTGAAACTGTAATAAATAATAAAAAATAGTGCTTCATAAAAATAAATATTTAAACAAATATAATTGTTGTTTTGATTAATAAGCTGGAATAGCAGAATTTTTAAATAACGAAAATATACTACATTTTAAAAAATACATCGTAAGCAAACCTCATCAATGTTCCTACTACAATTATTAAAAAGAAAATTCTTATAAATTTATTTCCCTTGTTGATGGCAAGCTTTGCACCGGTAAAACCACCGGCAGCATTGCACAAAGCCATTGGTATTGCTACAGCCCATAATATTTTCCCTTTTATAACAAACAACAAGATAGAACCGAAATTGGTTGCAAGATTTACCATTTTTGCATTTGCAGATGCATGCAAAAAATCATAACCCATCATTACTACAAATGCCATAACCAAAAAGCTTCCTGCACCGGGGCCAATAAAACCATCATAAAAACCTATTACTAAACTGATGAGCAGCGAGTAAAAAATATGCGTAATGGGGGAGTGCGCTTTCTCTTTATGCTGACCAAAGTCTTTTTTTACAAAAGTATATATGGCCACAAGGGATAAAACCACTAACAATACCGGTTTCATAAAATCGTTGTGCATTTGAGTAAGTAAACTGCTGCCTGCAAAAGAAGACAGCATTGCAAGTGCCATCATTGGCAACAATAATTTCCAGTTGATGGTTACTTTTTTTACATACTGTGCGGCAGCAAAAGCAGTCCCACTGAAAGCAGGAATTTTTAGAGAACCCACAACTGTTGATACCGGTAATTGAGGCAGAAGAATAAGCCCCATCGGTGTTTGTATCAATCCTCCGCCACCTACAATTGCATCCACAAAGCCTGCAGCAAATGCTGCTACGCAAAGTAATATGATGGTGGTTGTAGCCAAAACAATATTCTTTTATCCTATTTTATGAAAACTAGCAGCTATACCTTTTATAATAGCAGAACTAAAGCCCTGGTGTTCCATTTCGTTTAAGCCTGCAATGGTACAGCCTTTTGGCGTAGTTACTTTATCAATCTCCTGCTCAGGATGTGTTTTTGTGGTAAGCAATAATTCTGCTGCACCTTTAACCGTTTGCGCTACTATTAAACTTGCAGTGGCTGCATCAAAACCAATTTCGATGCCACCTTGTACACTCGCACGTATGTAACGCATGGCATAAGCGGTGCCGCATGCACCTAAAACGGTAGCGGCATTCATCAATTTTTCATCTAAAAAAACCGTTTTACCCAAAGCAGAAAACAAAGCTTCTGTATAGGCTAATTGATCTGCGTTGATTTTACCAGAACTGAGGCAGGTAATACTTTCCTGTATGGCAATAGCCGTATTTGGCATTGCTCTTACTACAGCTACATCATCACCAACAATGCTGCTAATTTCATCGATACTTATTCCGGTAACTACAGAAATCAATAGTTGGTTTTGGGTAAGACTTCCTTTAATTTCTTCCAGTATTTCTTTTATTTGAAAAGGTTTTAAGGCTAAAATAATTACATCAGCTTCTGTTGAAGCTTTTAAATTATCGGTGTGTATATTTATACCTTTTACTTTGAGCCAATTTAGTGTGGTAATATTTCTTTTTGTAACAACTATATTTTCAGGTACGCAAAAACTACTTTTTAATAAGCCCGCAGCTATTGCTGAGCCAAGGTTTCCGCCCCCGATGATTGCTATTTTTATGTTTGACATTAGATATGAGATATAAAACAAGATAAAAAGACAAAAGATAAAAGACAAAAGATAAGCGAAAAAAATACCTGAATCACTGACTATCAATTTAAAACCTTAACCCCACAACCATCAACTATTATCAAACTCTATCATCTTCTCAAACACGACTTCGTATTCTTTATTAGCTGCTAAAAGTTCAGCAGTTAAGTTTTTGTATGCAGTTTCTGTCTGCACAAATTTTGCATTGTTGCTGTAAATATCCGGGTTTCCAAGTTCTACTTCCAGGCCGGCTTTCTTTTTAGTTAGTTCAGCAATTTTACCTTCAAGCAAATTGAACTGTTTTTTTATTTTATCAGCTTCTTTATTTATTGGAAGATTTGCTGGCTTAACGTTTTTTTTTACTTCAACAACTTTTTCTGTTTTAGTTTCAGCTTTTAAATCTTTCTTCTCAGCCAGTTTAGCTTTTTCTCTTCTTTCTTTCCAATCTTCCCACTCGGCGTAGGAGCCTTTAAATTCTAAAATTTTATGGTCTTCAATTTCCCATATTTTATTCGCTATTCGGCTTATAAAATACCGATCATGACTTACCAGAATAATGGTTCCTTCATATTTGTTTAATGCTTCCACCAACAAATCCACTGAATGAATATCCAAGTGATTCGTAGGTTCATCCAACATTAAAAAATTTGCTTTGCTGGCAATCGTTTTTGCCAAAGCAACACGTGCTTTTTCTCCACCACTCAATACCTTTATTTTTTTATCAACTGCATCTCCACTAAATAAAAACGAGCCCAACAAACTTCTCAGTTCCAAATCATTTTTTCCACTTCTTGCTTCCTGCATTTCTGCAATCAGATTGTTTTCCGGATTCAATACTTCCAGCTGGTGCTGTGCGTAAAAGGATTCTTCTACATTGTGGCCCCACTCTCGTTGTCCTTCGAATTCTTCTGTACCAACAACTATTCTAAGTAAAGTTGATTTTCCTTTTCCGTTTGCACCAATCAAGGCAATTTTATCACCTCTGTCAATTTCTGCGCCTGTGTTTTCCAATATTTTTAAATCGCCAAAACTTTTACTTACATGTTTAAGTGCTGTTACAACTTTACCGGGCGTTTTGTTCAGTATAAAATTTATTTTCATATTCGGACGTTCAATATTTACATCCTCAATTCTTTCAATTTTATCTAAGCGCTTTACTATACTTTGAGCTGCTGCAGCTTTACTTGCTTTTGCTTTAAATCTTTCTACAAATTTTTCCTGTTGGCGAATATAATCCTGCTGGTTATCAAAAGCCTTTTTTTGCATATCAATTCTGATATCCTTTTCCTCCATATAATAAGAGTAGTTACCTGCAAAAAAATGCAATTCACGTTGGTATAACTCAACTATTTTATTTACCATTCTATCAAGGAAAAAACGATCATGGCTTACAATAACAACAGCTCCAGGGTAATTGGATAAATATTTTTCCAGCCATTCAATACTTGGAAGATCCAAATGGTTGGTAGGTTCATCCAGCAGCAATACATCAGGATTCATCAAAATCATTTTTGATAAAAGTACCCGCATACGCCAACCTCCACTAAACATTTTATATTGCTTGCCAAGGTCTTCGTTTGCAAACCCAAGACCCTGTAAAATTGATTCCGTTTTGTGGTGAATGCTGTAGCCATCCAACACATCCATTTCATGCAACAAATCAGCATATTTCTCTGCCAGTTTTTCATCGCCTGTTTTCTCAAGTTCTGCACCTACTATGTCCATTTCTTTTTCAATGGCTTTCACTCTTTCAAAAGCGCCCATAGCCACTTCCAAAATAGATTCATCGGTTTCAAAACCCAACAGATCCTGGTTTAAAAAACCTATGGTTGTTTCCCTTCCTTTTTCTACCGTTCCTTTTGCCGGAGAGTACTGCCCTGTAAGCACTTTTAATAAAGTAGATTTGCCGGTACCATTGTAACCGATTAAGCCAATGCGTTCTCCCGGCTGAATATGCCAGGTGGCGTCTTCCACAATAGTCCTTGCACCAAACTCGAACGTAAGATTCTGTAAACCTAATAACATTTTTTGAAATTTTTGCAAAAGTAACGCTTAATAAGGAGAGTTTTTAGGTGAAAATGAGTCTACATAAAAGGTTAACTATTTTACAATATTTTCTGTCTGCATAGTCTTATCGGTACATTTGCGTCAAATGTTTTACATATGAAGAAATTTTTTCCTTTTATTGCCATTCTTTTTGCTGCAGTTGCTATCTATTTTTTATTTTTTAATAAGAAAAAAAACGATCCTGATGAACCTAAACAGGCTTCAATTATTTTAAAAAAACATTCAGATAATTTTAATAAAAGCACAGACAGCGTTGTAAATGCTTATCTCAATATAAAAAATGCATTTGTAAATGCAGACACTGCCGCTGCAAAAAGCGCAACAAAAAAGTTTGTTATGTTGCTGGATAGATTGCCCATAGAAGAATTAAAAAAAGATACTGCCACTATTTTTGAAACCGTGCAGTCAAATATTTCAGATTTAAAATCCAACGCCAATTCTTTATTGCAACAAACTGATATTACTGAAATGCGCAAAGATTTTAGTGCAATATCTGATATGATGTACCCATCATTTTTTACAACGATTAATTATGAAGGGCCAAAACTTTATGTAGAAAACTGCCCAATGGCCTTTAGTGATTCTATATCTGCCAACTGGATAAGCAACAGTGCAGAAATAGTTAATCCTTACATGGGAAACAATCATCCAACTTACCACGCCGGAATGTTGGCCTGTGGCTCTGTAAAAGATTCGATTGTTGCGAAATAAAGAAATTGAAATTTGCAGAAACTCGCTCAGCATACTTTTGAGTTTAAATAGAGATTACGATGAGTTTTTCAAATAGATTTTTGTTGAAATGCAGTGTATTATTTTTGATGTTTTTAGGTTTTTTCGCTGAGCTTTCTGCACAAAAATTTACCATCAGCGGTTATGTAAAAGATGATGCAAGCGGTGAAACTATTATTGCTGCAAATGTTGCTGTTGTAGGAAAAAACAGCGCTATCATCAGTAACC
>JANLVW010000787.1:0-3156 GCA_031364205.1 Ferruginibacter sp. | reverse complement strand
ATTATTTTTAAATTTGTTTAATTAATGTTTCACAGTCCCCACGCATGACGCAGAGTTTTCGAGGCCTGGCGATGTGGATGTATTTAAAAATCATCAGAAATAAAGTTACAAAAGTTGATGTTAAGAACTACAGTTCGGCTTTACTCGTCGGCTGGAACAGAAGCCGAATAGCGCACAAAAAGTTGAGAAAATGTTCGTCTTCCCGCTATATTGTTAAACCTAATGTTAGCAGCATTTTTTGTTCTTTTCAAAAATTAGAAGATGATATTTGACAATAGATTTTTATAAAACTATATATTAGATATAACTTAACCACCAATGTTTATGCGTTGTTTTATACCTACTATACCATCGACACGGAAAATACAAAATAAAGATGGCAGCTATCCAAACCGCATACACAAGCCATAATGCATGCCCGCTTCCATATGGTAATGCTCCCTCCTGGTTAAAATTCAGATCACTGAATGTATGTCCGGAACCAAAAAAAATAGCAAAGGCAATACTGTGAATAAGAGCAACATGTAAAATATAATAAAAAAAAGGTACTTTTCCGAAGATTATCATTCTTTTCCAAATACCCCTTGTAGAAATATTTTCAAGATAAGATAACACAATCAGTGCCGGACCTATGGTCATAAGCATGAATAACAATGATGGAGGATATTTTGTTAGTTTGATAAAATCAAAAAAAGTGAAAAGCGGAGATCTTTGAATTTGCCACCGCTGCAGGTCACCATATACATTTATCCACCTGATTAAAATAAATAAAGCAATGGAAGCGATACCAATAGTTCTCAAAAGTTTTTTCCTGTAATTAATATTTGTTTCAGGTAAATACAATTTGCCTGCAGCATAACCTAATATCATCAGGCCCAGCCATGACAAAAACGGATAAGATACCATTACAAGTAAATGGCTATTGAATTGAAATGAAGATTCTTTGTGTATCACTGCCCACATAAAAGATTTCCAAAAGGGAGAATCAATTGTAATCGAATCAAGCAAATTGTGACCAAAAACTATAATAAACCCTACCACTGTTAAAATACGATAAGGAAGAAACTGTAAAAAAGAAAGACAAACCATGCTCAAACCTATCGCCCATATCACTTGCAAATCGATAACTGAATATGTCGCATTCCATAGCGGTGACATTATAAATATTTGTACAAGCATTAAAAATAGTCCTCTTGAAAAAAGAAAAAATGCAACCATCTTTTTTGTTTTGCCCTTACTGCCGTACAAAAAAATACTGGTACCTGAAAGAAACACAAATACGGGTGCGCAAAAGTGAGTTATCCATCTTGTTAAAAACAAAAAAGGTGACGTAGTAGCAAAATCAAGAGGGCCTTGGTCAATAGAATTACCATAATGAATAAAATCTCTACTGTGATCAAGTGCCATAATAATCATCACCATACCTCTAAGTAAGTCAATAGATTGAATTCTATGTTTATTGGTTAACATCATGCATAAGTTGTCAAGATTTGCTACCGTTTTAATTATAAAATGTCAGAACCGGCTTATTTATTGCGGCTAATGCCAGGGTTTTAAATCAGGTGTGGCATTAGAATTCCTTCCTCCCGTAACCGCAGCCCGGCTTTTGATCAAGATAAATATTTAGAACCAATGTTTGGCGATGTTGGTCAAGCACTGAACTAAAACTTGGATATGCAGAACTGATGATTGATACAACTTTAAGCCGCACCTGCACAGTTCATGTTGGCTGCTGTATTTCTATTACTTAAATAATCTTGGTATCAAAATTATTAAAATCATAAATCCCATCATTGTTGTCAAATGAGATTTCCTTTTTGCAAAATTTCTCAAATGAATACCAAGCGTTATAAATAATTCCTTATCCAAAGTATTATCATTAAAAGCTATTCTCCCTTTTTGTTTGAATATGTCTAAAGGTTCTTTGGAATGGAAAAGAATCTGTAAATCATTTAAGGATGTCCATTGCCAATCATTTGTAAAAAGTTTATTAGAAGTCCAATTATACTGTGTCCCATTTGGTAAAGTCAAAACAGCATTTTGAGAAAAGTTTAGTAAATGTTTTATTTTGATTGTCCCAACAATTGCATTTGTCGAAAGATTTAAAATTATGATTGTCGGTTTCAAAAATCCCTTTGAAATAAACCTGAATTTCTTTTCATTTATTGATGTGTCAATTGTAGTCCCTAACCATTCAATTTTATACAACTTTCCAATTTGTAAATTTTCTTTCAAGATTTGATAATTGTCGCTAAAGTATGATGTCTTATAAGTTAATGTCTGTGCCATTATTTTTAAATTATTTGAGTATTTCTTCAATATAGCAGCCAGCTACAGGGCTTTGTGCAGGTGTGGCATTAGAATTCCGTTCTCCCGTAACCGCAGCCCGGCAGTTGATAAAGATAAATATTTAGAACCAATGTCTTGCGATTTTGGTTAAGGAACAAAAGCCTGGACAGGCAGAACTGATGACTGCTACAACCTCAAGCCGAACTTACACAAAATCCGCAGTTGTCCGTTCGCTTTTATTTCACACCGAATTTCCTGTTCTTAAAATCAATCATTATTGTTTTGTCCCAAAATAAGACGTTGCCTGTAATTGCGTCAAATTTATCAGTTCTCATTTCGTGCCTGTAATCTGCATAAACCTTAATATTATTAAAAGTAATTCCTGCTAAAATAATACTATTGTTTAAGGGTCTGCCAATCATTGTGATTGGCTTTCCCCACGCATTTATCTTTAATGTATCAGTGTTTTGTAAAGTTGAAAAGCTGTTTATTTTATCGTCAGTCACAATGAGTGGGAAAAGACTAGAACCATTGTTACACAGCGTTTTATAGTTTTTACTGTTTATTTTCAGAGAAAGTAATACCAGCCCCGCCGCATCAAGCTCAATAGAGGAGAAATTACAATTGTAATTGCTTGGAATTGTATCACAAATGCAAATTGTTGATTTGGGTAATCAATAATTAAAACTTCCCCTTGGAATAAATCTTCACCTATTGTTCCAACGTGGAATGTATCATTTGAAGAATATTTTTCATTATTTATTTTAGGTCCATAATTTTCATAGAACTTACTCAGTTTATTTTTTGCAATATACTTTCCAAACAAAAGAGTTAAGTCACGAGATGCTTTTTTATTAAACCAAAATT
>JANLVW010000761.1:0-4135 GCA_031364205.1 Ferruginibacter sp. | reverse complement strand
GAAACCAATGTTGGGCAATAACTGGATTGAGGGGCAGATAATTTTTATTGATAACTTTGAAAATGTAATTGTAAACATTAGTAAAGAAGAATTTGAGGAGCAGCGGAAGGGAAGAAGATTTTCTATAGTATTTAAAAGAGATGAGAGCATTGAAAAAATAAGTGAAACTTATGCAGATGTACCCGAAGGTGAAAAAGTAGCATTGTTTAATGCAGCAGGATATCTTGAAATTGCTATAAACAAAGGCAATGCTGCAGGACTTTTTGGTTTGCAGGGGTTTTCAGAAAGACAACAAAAAGTATTGCAGGTACAGTTTTCAAACAACCATATTTTTTATCAGACAGTTAAAGTATATTTTCAATAAAAATAAATATTAATCATTTCATCCATCAAAAAAAATAAAAATGAAAAAACTATTATTTGCATTCTCTCTATTGTGCGCTGCCAACATAGCAAATGCGCAGTTAAAAATGCCTGCACCTTCGCCAACACAAATCATAAAGCAGGACTTTGCATTAGGCAGTATTGAACTTACATACAGCCGCCCATCAATAAAAGGCAGAAAAATATTTGGAGATCTTGTTCCTTACAATGCAGTTTGGCGTACAGGTGCAAATGCAGCTACCATTATTAAATTTAATGATGTTGTTGAAATTGGCGGTAAAAAAATTGATACAGGATCTTATGCATTGTACAGCATACCGAATGATGGTAGCTGGGAAATTATTTTAAATAAAGGAATCACTAACTGGGGATCTGATGGGTACAAACAAACTGAAGATGTTGTACGTTTTAAAGTAAATACAATGAAAATGAAAGAAGCTTCAGAAAGTTTTACAATGCAGTTTGCAAATATAAAACCTGAAAGTTGTGAGCTGCAAATTATGTGGGATAAAACGGCTGTAGCAATACCTATAACTGCATTAATCAAAGACCGTATGCGTGCTTCAATTGAAAAGGCGATGATGGGTGAAAAAAAACCTTTTTGGAATGCAGCACAGTTTTACAACGAATATGATAAAAACAGTACTAAGGCCTTAGAAAATATCAATGGTGCAGTTGCAGAAAATCCCAAAGCATTCTACATGTGGCTTTACAAAGCTAAAATAGAGAAAGAAATGGGTGATAAAAAAGCTGCTTTGGCAAGCTCAAAAAAATCTTTGGAACTTGCACGTGAAGCAAAAAATGAAGATTATGTAAAAATGAATGAGGATTTAATGAATAAGTTAAAATAATAAATAATCTATAAAATGAAAAGCCGCTTTTTAAAAGGCGGCTTTTTTGTTTCCGGCAAATAGCTGAATAAATAGACTTATGAAAATTACAAAACCTACTCCAATTACATTCAGCCACAAAAATGAAATAATATCAGCTTTGTAGATAACAATAACGCCTATTTGAGATATTAAAGCGGCAATAAAAACTGCATTTGCCTTTACATGCTTTATCCAAAAAGCAACTAAGAAAATACCCAGAATTACACCATAAAATATGGAACCTAAAATATTTACTGCCTCGATTAAACTATTACCAATATTTTGTGCAAACATGGCAATAACTATGCAGAACACGCCCCAGCCAAAAGTATACCACTGCGAAGTTTTATAATCCTGCAAAGAGGTTTTTTCTGCAATAAAAAATTTTTGATGAAAGTCTATCATGCTGCAGGCTGCTAAAGAGTTTAAAGCACCCGCAATACTTCCCCAGGCACTTAAAAAAATAACAGCAAACAATAATCCTGTAAGTCCAATGGGTAAATTATCTTTTACAAAGCGGAGGAAAATAAAATTGGTATCGTTTGCATCATCACCGGGCAAGGCTTTTTTAAGTTCGGTTTTGTAAGCCAAACGTTGCACGGCCATGGCTGCCGCATCTTTACGAACAGCAGCATCATTATAATATGCAGTTATTTTTTGTAATTGTGGTGCTGATGGAGTTTTTTTAGCCGCTATTATTTTGGTATCATCAAAATATACAGGCGCTTTGTGATAGAGATAAAAAGTAAAAATTAAAATACCAATCAATAAAATAAAAAATTGCATAGGTACTTTTACAAGTCCGTTAATAAGTAATCCTTTTCTGCTCTCTGCAATATTTTTTCCGGTTAAATACTTACCAACCTGGCTGTGGTCTGTACCAAAATAACTCAGTGCAAGAAAAAAACCACCAATCAGCCCACTCCAGATATTATATTTATCTTTCCAGTCAAATCCTTTATCAGTAAAGCCTGTAGTAATAACGTTCATTTTTCCATATGATCCTGCTTCCTTTATTGCTTCTTTAAACCCCATACCTGTAGGCAACATACTTACTGCTATGTAGCCAATTAAAAAAAGAGAAATAAAAATAATAATCATCTGCAATTTTTGTGTGTGTGCAACAGCATTTGAACCACCACTCATGGTATAAATAATTAAAATACCGCCCATCAAAATATTGGTATAATAAATATTCCAGCCCATAATAGAACATAGAATAAGAGATGGTGCATAAATGCTTACCCCAGTACTTAAACCTCTGGAAATTAAAAATAAAAAAGAAGTAAAAGTTCTGGTTTTTACATCAAATCGTTTTTCTAAAAATTCATATGCAGTATAAACTTTTAATTTGCTGAAAACAGGAACAAAAAAAACGCTGATGACAATCATTGCAAAAGGCAAACCAAAATAATATTGCACAAACCTCATTCCATCTGTGTATGCCTGACCAGGACCTGTTAGATAAGTAATTGCACTTGCCTGAGTTCCCATTATACTTAACAAAACCAAATACCAGGGCATGCTTCTGTTGCTTAGAAAATAACCTTCTAAATTTTTTGTTGTACGGCTCTTGTAAATGCCGTAAACAACAATACAACATAAAACAGACACCAGTATAATCCAGTCAATAATGTTCATTCAACGCAGTGTTATAAAATATTACTTCTGTGGTTTGGCTATCAAATTTGCAAACAATCTGTAAGCGCCGGGCACAGCAGCAGGTAATTCTCTGAAAAATACAAGCCCGGTATAAACATACTTCCCTTTGCCATAATCTGCCACGATAAGGCTTCCGTCCTGCTCACCTTCGCCGGGATCTTTCATGCTGATTATTTTTTTGTAAGCAACGTCGGTTTTTTCTGCATTGTAAATACTTCTTTCCTGTATCCAACCTTCAAAATCATTTTGAGTTATTTTATTTGGATAATTTAAACTTGGATGGTTAGGCAATAAAAAATTTACTACAGCAGTTTCATCAGTAATTCTGTTCCTGCTAATCGTAAATGGAAATGGAGAAATATTAGCTTTTACCGGACCGATTGAATTGTTTGTATTGTATTGTGTTAACAGCACACCCCCGTCATTTACATACTGCATTAGCAGCGGATAAACATTACTGAGCCATTCGTGAATGTTGTAAGCACGAACGCCTGTTATTACCACATCGAATTGTTTTAAGTTAGATGAAGTAATATCATTTTCTGTAAGCATCGTTACTTTATAGCCCATCTGCTCCAATGCCTGTGGCACTTTATCGCCTGAGCCTGCAATGTAACCTGCATTAGTACCAACTGTTTTTAAATCAATTTTTAAAACTTTTATTTTATCCTGATAATTATAAAAAACATCAGGTATATGATCATAACTTATTTTTTTGAGAGAGGTATACTGGTGTTCGTTCATCGAAGCTGCTACAAGCTCCCCACCAACAGAAGCTATTTCGTTATTTTTAAAATCATCGCTATTAAAGATTGCTGAAATATTTGTTTTGGTATTTTTTTCCATCAACATAGTTGTGTCTGAAACCAGCTTATGTTCTTTATTAATGTTAGTATAAAATTTTACTTTTTCATTCAATTTATTATTTGATTGAATGGTAAAATCAACCTGTTTTTTTTGATCTTTTTTACTGTTGGAAAAGATTACAAGATTCGGTGATACATTAATAAAAACAGGACTTACAAGTTGTATTGGTTCATATAACTCTCCTTTTACAGGATCGGTATATTTATACTTTATAGGTTTTCTGTAATTGTAAGAAGTCCCATCAATGATGATTTTAAAATCAGCATAATAGTTCGGGTTTTCAGGTTTACCTATATCTTCCTGCTCGGCAACGTAAGCGGCACCGTTCATTTGTTTCTCTAAAAAATAAG
>JANLVW010000738.1:0-2791 GCA_031364205.1 Ferruginibacter sp. | reverse complement strand
TTCGAATATGACGGCGCATAATTCACTTTTAATAAAATCCCGCACATAAGGATAGCCGAGCGCTCTGCGGTTATCGCAATAAATTGGACTCTTCCATCCGCTTGCCCAAGTAAATGGTTGCTCAGTATTTAATTTTACTGCATTTATCTGTAATAACTTTTCCGCAATGGCTTCAGCAGCTGTATTCATAGTTTTAAATTAAATTAGTAAAACAAAGATAACAGGATGGCAAATCATTGTAAGGAAGAAGGTTTATTTTTGGGATAAAATAATTTTATGCAAATAAAAATTTTTGTAAATGAGTCCCCCATTTACATAACAGATGAATTATCTACTGAACTTAGAAAAAAGTCTAATGATAATAATGTGCTTTTTATAACTGATGAAAACGAAATAATAATAGATCCTATCTTAGCGGCATTAAAAACAGACAAGAAAGAAGTAATAATACTGGTAGATAAAATTGAAAAGGCAAAAGCTCTTTTCCTCACACATTTGACCATTATTGAAGCAGCCGGAGGAATTGTGCAAAACGAAAAAAAAGAAATACTTTTTATTTTTAGGAGAGGTAAATGGGATTTGCCAAAGGGCAAAATAGAAAATAATGAAACCCCGGAAATTTCTGCTGCAAGGGAAATTGAAGAAGAAACCGGTGTGACAAATTTAATTCTTAAACGTAAGATTGGAGAAACCTACCACATTTATGAAGAAAATAAAGCAATGATATTAAAGACCAGCCATTGGTTTTATTTTTTAAGCAACGAACAACAAGATATTAAAGCACAAACGGAAGAAGATATTACAAAAGTAAAATGGATACATACTCGTAACATTAAGGAGCCAATGGCAAATACCTATCAAAACATAAAAGATATTTTAAGTGTATTTTTTGATACTCCTTAATTTTAAAATATCAGGAAGGCTTTTTTAAAATGGCCACCGTAAGCCGGCTTACACAAATTAGTTTATTGTTCTCGTCATGTATTTTAATGTCCCACACATGAGTTGTACTTCCTAGGTGAAGCCGGGTTGCAGTTGCTGTAACCACGCCCTGTTTTGCACTGCGAATATGATTTGCATTTATTTCCAGACCTACACAAATAGATTTTGAAGGATCTAAAACATAATAAGAAGCAACACTACCGATGGTTTCAGCTAAGGCACAACTTGCACCACCATGCAACAATCCGTATGGCTGTTTTGTTCTTTCATCTACCGGCATGCTCATTTTTAAATAATCATCTCCTACTTCCACCCATTCCATTCCGAGGTGCGTACCCATTGTATTCTCAGTAATATGAAGATCTTCAAGGGCTAAATTTTTATTAAACCAAATAGGGTTATTTGCCAACTTTATAAAATTTTTTGATTGATTTATTTACTGCTTTTGGTAGAAAAGCTGATACATCTCCCCCGTTTCGCAAAACATCTCTTACCAAGGTAGATGCAACAGAGGTAAATTGTGGAAGACAGGTAAGAAAAACTGTTTCAATATTATCTGCGAGGCTACGATTCATATCGGCAATTGCTTTTTCGTACTCAAAATCGTTGACATACCGAATACCTCTTAATATGAAATTTGCCCCGACTTCTTTGCAGCAATTAACAGTTAAACCATCATATAAAACTGCCTGCACGTTTTCATTATCGGCGTAAATTTCGTTTAGCCAGTCAATCCTTTGCTGGTCGCTAAACATGGGGGTTTTATTTATATTTCTGCCGATGCCCACTATAATTTTATCAAACAATGGCAATGCACGGTCAATAATATCTGTATGGCCAAGTGTTACTGGGTCAAAGGTTCCTGGAAAAAGACAAGTACGCACTAAACAATAATTTTACAATGAATAATTTTTACAGAGATTCTAATGAAATAATTTAATTCAAATATTTATGAGAAATCATTTCTTTAATTTCTTTCTGCCAATAAATACAATGCCGCCATTCTAACGGCGACACCATTTTCAACCTGTTTTAAAATAATTGAATTATTTCCGTCAGCTACATCACTGTCTATTTCTACCCCACGGTTGATGGGCCCTGGATGCATAATAACTATCTCTTTACCTAATCCATCTAACAATTTTTTTGTAACACCGTAGGCAAGATTATATTCTCTTAAAGTAGAAAATAATACTTTCTTTTGTCTTTCCAGTTGTATACGAAGTATGTTGGCAACATCGCACCATTGCAACGCTTTTTTAATATCATATTCCACCATAACCCCTAAAGCTTCTTTTATATATTTTGGTATTAAAGTTGGCGGGCCTGCAACCATTACTTCCGCTCACATTTTTTTCAATAAATAAATATTACTTAGTGCAACTCTTGAGTGCATAATATCTCCTACCAAAACAACTTTTTTACCGGCAAGGTCCCCAATTTTTTCCTGTATTGAAAAAGCATCTAATAATGCCTGGGTTGGATGTTCGTTTGTACCATCACCTGCATTAACTATGGCAGTATCGGGTAAATGTTTTGCAAGAAAATGTGCAGCCCCACTTGCCTGGTGTCTCATTACAACCATATCCACCTTCATACTTAAAATATTATTTACAGTATCGAGCAAGGTTTCACCTTTTGAAACGGATGAAGACGATGCGCTAAAATTAATACTGTCGGCACCAAGCCTTTTTTCTGCAAGTTCAAAGGAGATACGGGTTCGGGTACTGTTTTCGTAAAATAAATTAACGATTGTTACATCTCTAAGTGACGGAACTTTTTTTACAGGGCGCTGTAAAACTTCTTTAAATTGAATGGCAGTTTGTAAAATGAGGGTGATATCTTCCGC
>JANLVW010000684.1:0-3996 GCA_031364205.1 Ferruginibacter sp. | reverse complement strand
AGGTAGTTATAGGAATCATTATATGTGTTACACTTTATTTCAGCCCAAGTGTAAAAGTAAAAATAGAAGTTATAAAATCATACAATGCTGTGGTACTGCAAAGAGGAGAAAAAAAATTATTGGAAGATACAGTGATCATTGAAGGTAAACAACATCGTTTTGTGACGGTAAAAACACCTATTACAACAATTCCATTTGTAAAAAACCATGAGTTTAACTATGCCAAACTGTTACCAAAAAGTTTGGAAGATTATACCTACATCGTATACATAGCTATTGTTATTTTTATTGTTACAGCAGTTTCAAATGCGGCAAATATTACTGATGGGTTAGATGGTCTGGCAACAGGGATCAGCGCAATTATAGGAATTTGCCTTGGCATATTTGCCTATGTAAGTGGCAATATAAAATTTGCAGAATATCTCAACATTATGTACATACCAAACCTTGGTGAGCTCTCCATTTTTATTGCAGCATTTGTAGGGGCATGTGTTGGTTTTTTATGGTACAACTCTTATCCAGCACAGGTTTTTATGGGCGATACGGGCAGCTTGGCGTTAGGAGGTATAATTGCAGCGCTTGCCATCATTGTTAGAAAAGAATTATTAATCCCAATATTTTGTCTGGCATTTTTTGTAGAGCTATCCAGTGTGATGATACAGGTAAGTTATTTTAAATACACCAAGCGAAAATATGGAGAAGGTAAAAGAGTTTTTTTAATGAGTCCATTGCATCATCATTATCAAAAACTAGGCTACCACGAAAGTAAGATTGCCGTAAGATTTTGGATACTTACCATTTTGTGTGTGGCAATTGCAATTGTAACATTAAAACTCAGATAAATTTTAAAAACTGAAAAATAGAATTGTTATACTAGGTGGTGGCGAGAGTGGAATAGGAACCGCTCTGTTGGCCAAACAGCAAGGGTTTGAAGTGTTTGTAAGCGACGGAGGAATAATAAAAGTAAATTATAAAGCAGATCTTTTAAACAACGGAATTGCATTTGAAGAAGGTTTTCACACAGAAGAAAAAATTTTAAATGCAACATTAATAATGAAGAGTCCGGGCATACCTGAGAAGAATGAATTGGTAAAAAAAATTCGTGCTGCAGAAATTGAAATTATTAGTGAAATAGAATTTGCATTTAGATACAAAGGCGACAGTATAATTATTGCTATTACTGGGAGTAACGGTAAAACAACCACTACAGCTTTAACCTATCATTTATGTAAAGAAGCGGGAGAAGATTGTGCAATGGTTGGTAACATAGGTTTTTCATTTGCAAGGCAGATTGCTGAAGATCCTAAAAAAATATATGTGGTGGAAGTAAGTTCTTTTCAGTTAGATGATATAAAAACATTTAAACCTGATGTAGCAGTAATAACAAATATCACCGCAGATCATTTAGACAGATACGAATACAATGTAGATAATTATATAAAAAGCAAATTTAGAATAGTTGAAAATCAAACGGAGGATGATGTTTTTATTTATAATCTGGATGATGAAACAACCATAAAGAATTTAAAAAACTATATCATTAGATCAATTAAAGCACCAATAACTATGAGCAAAGAATTACCGGAAGGAGCATACCTGACAAACGCAGAAATGCATCTAAAATGGAAAGGAGAAGAAATGCAAATGAATGTTTCTGATTTTGCTATCAAAGGAAAACATAATCAATATAACAACATGGCAGCAAGCATGGCCGGTACATCAATCGGTATAAGAAAAGAAAAAATAAGAGAGGCTTTGCAGACATTTGAAAGCCTTGAACACCGCATGGAGCCTGTTGCTACAATAAGAGGTGTTGAATTTATTAACGACAGTAAAGCTACAAATGTAAACAGTACATGGTATGCGCTTGAAACAATGACGAAGCCCGTAATACTTATACTTGGTGGTGTAGATAAAGGAAATGATTACACTGCCATGAAAGAATTGGTAAAAGAAAAAGTAAAAGCAATTGTTTGCATGGGAGCAGAAAACAGAAAAATACATGAGGCGTTTGGAGATATTGTTTCACTGATGGTGAATACAGATAATGCTAAAGATGCGGTACAGTCAGCTTTTCATTTTGCGCAAAAAGGCGATGTGGTTTTATTAAGTCCGGCATGTGCAAGTTTTGATTTGTTTAAAAATTATGAAGACAGAGGAGTTCAGTTTAAAGAAGCTGTGAAGGATTTGTAGCTCCTTAAATTCCTTTTGAGGAAGCGGCTCTGAGAATATGTTTATTGAATTAAGTAAAATAATTTGATGGAATCTTTAGAAAATAAAAAAAATTCTATCTAATTGAAATGTCAGCCAGAGCTTGTCGAAAATGGGTTGATTTAGGCATCGGGTTCGATAAGGTTACCATAATAAAATAATTGAAAAAAATAAATTAAAAAGTTATATAGTGGAAGAGAAAATATTAATTTGATAAAAGATGATAAAAGAGATTCCGACGAAATGTGCGACGCCAATGAAGCTAAATCACAGCACTTTTGGACGGTAAATAAAAAATAAATTATTAAAAATAACAATGCTCGAAGCAAATAACATAAGACATTTTTTTAAGCCTGATCTTGCAAATATGGGCGGTAACCTTGTGAAAAAAACAAAGGGCGACCGTGTTATCTGGGCGATTGTTATTATTCTTACGCTTGCCAGTTTATTGCTGGTTTACAGCAGTACAGGCTCGCTTGCATACAGAATGAGTAAGAGTACAGAAAGTTATCTGTTTAAGCAGTTTGCTTTTATAATACTTGGTCTACTGGTTATTTATTTTGCACACAGAATAAATTATACCATTTATTCTAGAGTTGCATTGGTGTTGTTTTTGATTTCGATACCGCTTTTACTGTACACACTTTTATTTGGTGTTGAATTAAACTCAGGTAGCAGATGGATAAAGTTGCCGGTGATAAACATGACTTTTCAAACATCGGATCTTGCAAAACTTGCTTTGTTTATGTACATGAGCAGACAGTTAAGTAGGAAACAAAATGTAATAAAAGATTTTAAAAAAGGATTTCTGCCAATCATTATTCCGGTTGGAGTAATATGCGTTTTAATTGCCCCCGCTAATTTATCAACTGCAATATTAATTGCAGGTACCAGCTTTTTATTGATGTTTATAGGCAGGGTAAGTACAAAACATATTTTAATTACTCTTGGTGTTGCAATGATTCCAGTTGTGCTGCTCATTTCTATTGCTGTATCTAATTATGATACAAAGCTTGGAGAAACAAAAAAATTACCTGCAATATTATCTGCAGGCCGTATACCGACATGGATAGGGCGTATACAGACTTTTGTTTATAGTAAAAAAGAAGATAATAATGAAAAACTGTATCAGATAAACCAGGCAAAAATAGCCATTGCAAAAGGGGGCTGGTTGGGTCGAGGTCCTGGTAATAGTGAACAAAGAAATTTTTTGCCACATAGTTATAGTGATTTTATTTATGCAATTATTATAGAAGAGTATGGCATTTTTGGTGCAACGGTAATCTGTTTTATTTACTTGTTGTTTTTATTTAGGTGTATTAGAATTTATAGAAGATGCCCATATGCGTTTGGTGCTTTTCTGGCATTGGCATTAAGTTTTACGCTAGTTATACAGGCAATTGCAAACATGGGTGTGAATGTAAATTTATTTCCAAACACAGGCGTAACGCTGCCATTGGTAAGTATGGGTGGTAGCAGTTTTTTATTTACCTGTTTATCTATTGGAATTATTTTAAGTGTTGCACGAAATGTAGAACAGCAGGAAGGTAAAATTGCAGCGCAAAATGCAAAAATTATTTCAGCAGAAAAAGAAGCCGTGATTGCATAAATGAATGATGTAAAAAACATAGTTAATGAAATTGTTTCTGCACCGCAAAATGCAGATACTGGGTCATTGCGTATTGTTATAGCCGGTGGTGGCACGGGTGGGAATATCTTTCCTGCAATAGCAATTGCAAATGCCATTAAAAAAATAAAGCCACAGGCGGAGTTTTTATTTTTAGG
>JANLVW010000662.1:0-2150 GCA_031364205.1 Ferruginibacter sp. | reverse complement strand
GTTCAAAATAAACGGTTGTATTTAATTCTTTTTGAACCTAAAGAATTTGTTTTTTCTGGTAAAAAATTTTTAATAGGGCATGGAGATGGTTTAGGGCCCGGTGATAAAGGTTATAAGTTTATTAAAAAGATATTTCGAAACAGGTTTAGTCAGTTAATTTTCGGTGCTTTACCACCCGGTTTAGGAATTGGAATAGCTGATTATTTTAGCAGACAAAGCCGGGCGAAAACCGGCAAAACGGATGAAGTATTTTTAGGTGAAGAAAAAGAATGGCTGGTGATTTATTCAAAAAATATTCTTCAGGAAAAACATGTTGATTATTTTATTTTCGGGCACCGGCATTTACCACTTGACATTTCATTAAATGAAAAAAGCAGGTATATAAACCTTGGTGACTGGATTAAGTATTTTAGTTATGCAGTTTTTGATGGCAATAATTTATCGCTTGAATATTATAAAAAATAAATTTGTATAAAATTACAATTACATATTTATCTGCTCTTTTAACTGTGCTTTGCTTAAATGCAAATGCTCAAAATATTACTATTACAGATTCTATCAATGTACAAGGCATAAAAACAGACAGTACTTTTAAATTTTTAAAAGAAATATCTGGATCCTACAGTTATCTTGATGTTGATGTGCTCGACAATATTTATTTGATTACAGAGAAAAATCAACTTAAAAAAATTAGAGCAAATGGTGATTCTCTGGCTGTATTTAATGATGTAAAAAAATTCGGCAACCCAACATTATTGGATGTAAGTAACCCTTTAAAAGTCCTGCTTTATTACAAAAGCTTTTCTACAGTAATTATTTTAGACAGATTTCTTGCTGTACGAAATACCATCAATTTTAGAAATCAGAATATATTTAAGGTGAAAACTCTGGGTACATCTTACGATAATAACATATGGATATTTGATGAACAAAATGTTTCCTTAAAAAAAATTAATGATGAAGGCAAAGTGCTTAGCGAAACCCTAGATCTTAGGCAGTTGTTTGATACAGTGCCCTCTCCCGGCCAGATAACTGATAAAAATAACTTTGTTTATTTGTACGATGAAAACAGGGGATTTTATATTTTTGATTATTACGGTTCCTTTAAAAATAATTTACCTTTTTTAAACTGGAAACATATTGCAGTTTATGGCAATAAAATAATGGGGTTTAAAGGCGATACTTTTTACAGCTACGAAATAAATTCGTTCAATTTAAAAAGTTATAAACTACCTGATTTTTTTAAAGATTATATAGATATTAAAACCATGAACGGAAAAATATATCTGCTTAAGAAAACCGGTGTGGAAATATATGATTTGCTTTAATTTAAATTTTACAGATGGAGGTTTTAGATAAATTAATATTGGATAATACAATACGCAGCTATCTCACGGTATTTATATTAATAACTGTAGTGTTGCTTTTTAAAAAACTGCTTTCACACAAAATTGCATCCCTTCTTTTTTTACTGATAAACAAACAGTGGAAAACGCTTAAAAAAGCCGACTTTGTTTCATTAACCATTAATCCTGTAAGCTGGTTACTGGTTATTGTAGTAGCAGACTTTGCCATTGAAAAACTAAATTATCCATCTGCCTGGAATTTTAAATTACATGGGATTTTACTTAACGATATTTTAGACAAAGTCGGCAACTCAGCTATTATTCTTGCGCTGTTTTATTTTTTAATCAGTCTTGTAAATTTCATATCTCTTTTACTGGAACAGCAGGCTTCAAATGATGCTAATAAAAGCAATGGGCAAATAGTAATTTTTTTTAGAGACCTTTTAAAAGTTTTAATTGGAGTAATAGGCTTTCTTTTCATTTTAAGAGCAGCTTTTAATCAAAATATTGGTACCCTGCTTACCGGTTTAAGTATTGTTGGTGCTGCGCTTGCACTTGCTGCTAAAGAAAGTATAGAAAACTTAATTGCATCTTTCATCATTTTTTTTGACAAACCTTTTTTTACAGGCGATACCTTAAAAGTAAATAACGTAGCAGGCACGGTGGAAAGAATAGGTTTAAGAAGTACCCGCATCCGCACAAATGAAAAAACACTTGTTACAGTTCCCAATAAGCAAATGGTAGACAGCGTAGTTGATAATTTAAGTATGCGCAACCAAAGAAGGGCAGAAATAAAACTTGTTT
>JANLVW010000656.1:0-1036 GCA_031364205.1 Ferruginibacter sp. | reverse complement strand
CTCCCAAACCCGCAATTGCTGCAGCCATAGCAATTCTATGATCGTGATGAGAAGATACGACAGCTGATTTTATTTTACCTCCTGTAATATGCATTTCATCCTTTAAAAGCAAAATCTCAATACCCATTTTACCAAAAATTTCTTTTAATGTTTCGGCACGGTTGCTTTCTTTTGCAACAAGCCTGTGTGTTCCGGTAATTATCGATGTTCCAGTACAATAAGCAGCAAGTACTGCAAGAGGCGGAAACAAATCAGGACAATCAGTTGCATCAAATTTAAAAGACTTTAAATCAGTTTTGCAAATTTCAATTAAATTTTCATTTTTCTTTATAACAGCACCACAACCTATTAATGCCGATAAAATAGCTTTATCAGCCTGCGCAGATGTTTCGTCTAATCCGAAAACTTTTACGGTTCCGCTTACAGCACCTGCAACCAATAAAAAAGAAGCACTGCTCCAATCACCTTCTACAGTATATTCTACAACATTTTCAATATCAGATTTAGGTTTTAATAAAAATTGCCGGTAATTTTTATTAATAATATTGTAACCGAATCTGCGCATTACACTTAGAGTGAGGTCGATGTATGGCCCACTTTTTAAATCATTTACATTGATGGTAACTTCTTCCTTTGCAGCAGCACCAAAGGCAAACAAAAGCCCTGTTAAAAACTGAGAACTTAATGAGCCATCTATGGAAATATTTGTAGGTTGAAGAGGCCCTGTTATAAGCAATGGCAAAAAGCCTTTATTGGATTCTATATTAACTTTAAGTTGCGGAAATACTTCATCGAAAAATTCCATCGGTCTATTTAATAAACTGCCAGATCCGGTTAAATTTACTGTGCCAGAAGAAAGAGCTACAATTGGTGCAAACATTCTAAATGACAAGCCACTTTCCCCGCACGAAATTTCTTTGGTTTCAATAATATCAGCAGTAAAAAAACCTTTTGATTTAATTATAATTTTATCACCCTCATACTTTACTTTGGCGCCTAAATGTTGAATAATATTTAATGCAGCTTTATCATCGTT
>JANLVW010000647.1:0-2063 GCA_031364205.1 Ferruginibacter sp. | reverse complement strand
GCGAGGCAAATGTGCGAAAGTTTTATGCCTTAAAACTGATAAGCGATGTGCCAAGTATTTACGGTTTAAAGGCGGAAATGCTGGGCAATATGGAAGGGTTCGGTGCAAAATCTGTTACCAATTTAATTGATGCAATTGATGCATCTAAAAAGCAACCACTGCACAGATTAATTTATGGTTTGGGTATTAGATATGTTGGAGAAACTACTGCAAAAACGCTTGCACAAAACATTACTGATATTTTTGAACTTGCCGCAAAAACTGAAGATGAATTAAAACAGATGGATGACGTGGGTGTGAAAGTGGCAGATAGTATTGCAGCTTTTTTTAAAAATGAAGACAATGTAGAGATGCTGAAACGATTGCAGGAAGCGGGTTTAAAAATGAAAGGTCTACCTAAAGAAAAAAAAGAAGGTGGATTAACAGGACAAACATTTTTATTTACCGGTACATTAAATAAATTAAAAAGAAATGATGCAGAGGCAATGGCAGAAGGATTGGGCGGCAAAATCTTAAGCGGTGTAAGCTCTAAATTAAATTATTTAATAGTCGGTGAAGATGCAGGGAGTAAGTTGGAAAAAGCAAAAAAGATAGCAACGATTAATATAATCAGTGAGGATGAATTTATAAAACTTTCTTCGCCGTAATAAACTTATTTATGATAGATAAAAATACAATTCAGTTTCTTACTGATTTAAAAAAGAATAATACAAAAGAATGGTTTGATGCCAACAGAAAAAGATATGAATCTGCTAAGGAAGATGTTCAGAAGATTACCGGTGAACTTATAAAAGCTATTGGTGTGCACGATGAAGATATTGCACAACTGCAAGTGAAGGAATGTACATTTAGAATAAACCGAGATGTGCGTTTTTCCAAAAACAAAGCTCCCTATAAAAGCAATATTTCTGCCATTTTTTCTAAGGGTGGAAAGAAAGCTGACACAGCTGGTTTTTATGTGCACATTGAACCGGGTGCTGCGTTTGTAGCGGCTGGTTATTGGAACCCCGAATCAAAAAAACTTGCCAGTGTACGTCAGGAAATCGATTACAATTTAGCTGAGTGGAAAAAGATTTTATCAGGTAAAAAATTTAAAACGCATTTTACAGAAGGATTATCAAAAGAAGATATTCTCCAACGTCCACCAAAAGGATACGATGTAGAAAACCCTGCTATCGAATTTTTAAAACTAAAGAGTTTTATTGTAAGTAGAAAACTGACGGATGCAGAATTGCAGGATAAAAACTTTATAAAAAACATCGTAAGCATTTTTACGGCAGTAAAGCCAATGCTTGATTTTTTAAATACAGCTGAGTGATTTTGTTGAAGATTAGACTTAGAGAACAAAGGGAAAAATGTAAGAATAAAGAGGAGTAAAGGGTTGATTCTCCAGTTGACTAATTATGAGACTCATCTACGAAATTATTGAAGACTCGGTGAACTCCATCTTTCATCTCTTCCGTTTTTAAATTTAAAATCATTCTATGTTTGAGATTTAATAAACTTAGTTACGTTTTTATTTGTTTAAAATAAACCTAAGGTAATGGGAACACAGATTTTAATTCTAATACCAGTTTATTCTCCACTAACAAGTCCAATTTATAGGCATTTTCAATATTAAGATTATCATACTGAATTGGCAACACCAACTGCCTTTGCACCACAATATTTGACCTCTGGAGTTCATAATAAAGTATTTCTTCATACACCCTTTCAAAACAACCAAGACCAATACGAGTGTGTATTTTCATACAAAGATCTACAATAACAGCTGTTAGTTCATTTATTTCCATACAAAGTTTTCTAAATACAAATAAATACTCAGTTTTATATAGTCTTATTCTTCACTCTTTTAATCTTTTTTAACTCTTGGTTCTCATAGCCTTAAACTTTATTACTCAATCCCCCACCTCATCTCCCCATTTTTTTCATCTTTCAATAAAATCCCAATTTCTTTTAACTGGTTTCTTATCTTATCCGATGTAGCAAAATCTTTTTTTGCTTTTGCTTCTTTGCGCATCTCTATTAATAAATCTAACACATCGCTCAATTTGCCATTGTTC
>JANLVW010000585.1:0-1624 GCA_031364205.1 Ferruginibacter sp. | reverse complement strand
AACGAAATTGGTTTCGCACTTTATCAAAATTTGCCCAAGCTTATTAATGAGGCTGATATCGTAATTGTAAGTACACAATCAATAGAACCGACTGTTTTGCCGCAGTTTATTACAGATTATAAGAAAAGGATATTTTTAGATTTATCCATACCGTCAAATGTTCACCACTGCATTAAATATTTGCCTAATCAACAAATGGTAAATGTAGATGACATCAGTATTATTTTAAACGATACAATAAACAAACGTACCAACGAAATTCCTGCTGCAAATAAAATTATTAAAGAAACGCAGGCTGAATTTGTAGCCTGGTTAAACAGTCACAGCCATTCCCCTATGGTAAAGGATATGAAAGATAAATTAATTGAATTATCGATGCCAAGCAGAGTTTGTGAAATGGCAGATATGATGGAATATAATTTTATTTCTCCTCAGGATGAAATTACAATCAATAAAACAATCAGCAGACTTGCTATTAACCTTCGTAATAATAATGAAAAAGGGTGCCAGTTTATTGATGCATACAATCATTTTTTTAGCCAGAAGATAAGTGAGTAAATTACCGGTAAAAATAGGAACAAGAGATAGTCCGCTAGCCCAATGGCAATCAAAACAGGTAAAGCAATTACTTCAATACAAAATCATTGATAGTGAGCTGGTTTTAATAAAAAGTGAAGGCGATTTAAACCTCACCACACCACTTTATGAAATGGGTGTACAGGGTATTTTTACAAAAACATTGGATGCTGCACTTATAAATAACAGGATAGATATTGCAGTACATTCTTTTAAAGATATTCCAACAAAACTTGCAAATGGGCTTGTAATAGCAGCTGTACTTAAAAGGGGTAATCCTCAGGATGTATTGGTTGTAAACAGAGAAAGGGTATTTACAAAAGAGGAATTATCTTTTGATGGAATAAAAGAATTGAAGAATGATGTAGGAGAAAGTCTGGTAACTACATCATTGATGAACAATTTTTTTTCTGATAAGTTTAAAAATAATAATTTATCTGAAACTCCTAATAATAATTTTCCAAAATTTATTGTAGCAACCAGTAGTGCCAGACGTAAAGCACAATTGTTGCACAGGTTTAACAGTGCGCAGATAGAAAACTTAAGAGGCAATGTAAATAACAGGTTAAAAAAAGTAACCAATTCGCAATGGCATGGAGCTGTGTTTGCAGCAGCGGGTTTGGAAAGGCTTGGGTTTGGTCATTTACATACTATTGAATTGGATTGGATGTTGCCTGCGCCGGCACAGGGTGCAATTGCCATCGTTTGCAGAGAAAATGATACCGATGCATTAAGTTACTGTGCAGCATTAAATGACTTTGATACGCAGATTTGCACACAGGTTGAAAAAGATTTTCTCCGGATATTGATGGGTGGATGTAGCACGCCAATTGGTGCATATGCTGTATTAAAAAATAATGAAATAATTTTTAAAGGAAATATTTTATCGCCTGATGGCTTAAAGAAAGTTGAGGTTAATGTTACAGGTAATATCGATGATTACAAAAACATTGGTGCTTTAGCTGCGGAAGAAATTTTGAATAAAGGTGGTAAAGAAATTGTTGATGGATTGAATAAAAATGTTGTAGAAAATGAAGAATAATTTCAG
>JANLVW010000567.1:0-1397 GCA_031364205.1 Ferruginibacter sp. | reverse complement strand
ACAAATTCAGCAGAAAAATATATTTTTTCTAGGAATAAAATTTGCTAAACAAAAACAATGTAACGATGCATTAATTTTAAACAGCAAAGGAAATATATGCGACAGTACCATTGCAAATATTTTTTTTATAAAAGATAAAATCATTTACACTCCAGCATTTACCGAAGGTTGTGTGGCAGGTGTAATGCGAAATTGGTTAATTAATACTTTAAAATCTTTAAATTATAAAGTTGAAGAAACGGCTGTTTCAAAAAGTTTATTGTATGAAGCAGATGAAGTTTTTTTAAGTAACTCTATTTACAATATAAGATGGGTTGGTTCTTTAGAGAATAAGAATTACGATAACATTGAAATTCAAAAAATCGATGAGGTAATGCAAAGAAAATTTGCCGAAATTTTTTGTTGAGATAATTTTAAAAAAGATAGGAACATAAAATATATTTTATTAAAAAAACCACAAATGAAAATTAATATTTTTTGGTTCAGAAGAGATATGAGATTAGAAGACAACGCCGGTTTGTATCATGCATTAAAAGAGGAATTTGCTGTGTTACCAATTTTTATTTTAGATAAGGATATTTTAGACAAACTTGAAAATAAAAAAGATAGCAGAGTTAATTTTATTATGGATACACTGCAACAAATGCAGGAAAAGTTAATTGCAGAAGGTTCTTCATTAATTGTTATAAACAGTACACCGGCAAAAGCTTTTGACGATCTCATAAAAGAATATGATATTAATTGTGTTTACACAAATACAGATTACGAACCTTATGCAAAAGAAAGAGATGCAGTAATTAAAACACTGCTTGATACCAAAGGAATAAAATTTAATCAATTTAAGGATCATGTAATTTTTGATAAAGATGAAGTGGTAAAAGATGATGGAAAGCCTTACACCGTTTTTACCCCTTACAGCAGAAAATGGAAAACAATTCTAAAAGGTGATCAGTTTAAAAGCTTTACAACAGAAAAATATTTTAATAACTTTTTTAAAATTAAACCTAAACGAATTCCAACTTTAGAGGATATTGATTTTAAAACAAGTGATCAAACATTTCCTCCAAAAAGTGTAGATGCAGATTTGGTAAAAAAATATGCAGACCAAAGAAATTATCCGGCTATCAGAGGAACTTCTCATCTTGGAATGCATTTAAGGTTTGGAACAATAAGTATTAGAAAACTTGCAACATACTCCAGCACAAAATCAGAAACTTTTTTAAGTGAATTGATCTGGAGAGATTTTTATCAAATGATATTGTGGCATTTTCCACATGTTGGAAAAGGTAATTCTTTTAAGCCTGCATATGATAATATAAAATGGTTAGATGATGAGGCTGGATTTAACAAATGGTGTGAAGGAAATACAGGCTACCCGATTGTAGATGCGGGTATGA
>JANLVW010000539.1:0-1230 GCA_031364205.1 Ferruginibacter sp. | reverse complement strand
TGGAAAGTCTGGAAGGAAAAATAGCGCTTGAAACAGGAGCTGATAAGGGAATTGGAAAAAAAAGCATCGCGGTATACAACTAATCCTTAAGTATTGCAGGATATATAAACAGCAGTTTTTAAGCATTGATTTTACATGATTAAAATAAAACGAGTTATATGAAAGTAGAAATATGGAGTGATATCGTTTGCCCATTTTGTTACATAGGCAAACGCAAATTTGAAACAGCCCTGGCAGATTTTGCCGGAAAAGATAAAGTGGAAATTGAATGGAAAAGTTTTCAGCTGGACCCCGAGATGGACAATAAAGAAGGCTTGAATGTGCATGAATATTTGGGCAAAAGAAAAGGCGGTACCGCCGCAGATGGCAAACGCATGAATGATAGCATGACAGCCGCTGCAGCCGAAGTGGGCCTGCAATATGATTTTGACAACGGCATCATCAACAATACCATCAATGCGCATCGCTTGTTGCATTGGGCCAAAGCAGCCGGTTTGCAAAACGAACTGAAAGAAAGAATTTTTAAGGCTTACTACACAGAAGGTATCGACACGGCCAATATAGCTGAATTGGTGCGCCTGGCTAAAGAAACAGGTTTGGACCCAGTGCAGGCACGCAAAGTACTCGAAGAAAATTTGTATGTAAACGAAGTGCTGCAAGACCAGCAGGAGGCCGCCGAATTGGGTGTGCAGGGTGTTCCCTTTTATGTGTTCAACCGAAAATATGCGGTGAGTGGTGCGCAGCCTTCTGAAGTATTTGCACAGGTGTTAAACAAAGCTCTGCAAGAGGAACAACCTGCATTAATCATAGAGCAGGGCGAAGGATCCTGCGATATCAACGGCAATTGTAACTAAACGCTATCACTAATATCTAACAGCTACAGGCTGCACACCAATGCCATTTAGTTTAGAAATTGACTTGTCAGGTTGAGACAGTCATAAAATAAATTTTAAGTTCTTTGCAAATGACAAAAGTACGATCATATTGGAGTGTCAGTCTGAGCTTGTCGAAGACGCTGAATTTTAATAACCCTGCCTTCGACAGGCTCAGGCGGACACCAAAATAATTTGAACGAAAGTATTTTTTAATACTTGTCATTAGCAGCTTGTCGAAACCGGGTTCTCAACTATTAATTATGGCACCGACTTCGACAGGCTCAGTCTGATAATACTTAACTAAATGGCTAAAGCTGCACACAGCCGGAGCAATTCATAAAAAACGCAACAAATG
>JANLVW010000526.1:0-14376 GCA_031364205.1 Ferruginibacter sp. | reverse complement strand
AAATGAAAAACTTAAAAGTATCATTAGCCGTTATTTGTTTATTTTTATCAACAAAAACTTTAAATGCTCAGGTTGCAGGCACAGTAAAAAAAGAAGATAATTTTTCTGTAAAATTTACCGGTATTCAGGATAACTACCTTTGTTTTCAGGTCGAAATAAAAGACACTTACAAAAATAGTATTTTAAAAATAAGCGATAAAACCGAAGGCGAATTGTATACGCAAAACTGGAAAGTTAAATCTCCTTATCAGGTTTTTAAGATTGAGAAAAAAGATGGGCAACAATTAATTTTTAATCTTCAGACGGGCTCTAAAGAAATTACCAAAATATTTTCTGCAAGAACAAAAACGATAGAAAACACAATTGTCGAAGAAAATGGATTGGTTATTCTATAATGACAACTCACTTTTGTATTTCAAAATAATATAATTTAATTTACAAGTAATTGCGTTGCAATTGAAGGAGCAAGTGCAACGCGTTACTTGTATGATTTATGAATTAGGGGATTTCGGTTTAAAAGAAGTAATAAATTTTGGCGCCTTTCTTTTTTTAGATCCTTGCTCATAAGCATATGCCATACCCAATAATTTTGATTCAGTGTAAGCAGTTGATATAAAAGAAATGCCCAGCGGTAGTTCCTGTACAAAACCCATTGGTACAGTTATGTGTGGAAAGCCCGATATAGCTGCAGGTTGAGATAATGAAAATCCTGTATCATAATCCCCGTTTATTAAATCGATACAACCTGCAAGGCCGTTCGTTACTCCGCACAGTGAATCAATATTATTTTTGCTCATCAAATCAGCAATAATTTTTCTTGACGAAAGTGTTTTGGCTAATGCATCTATGTATTCTTTACTGTTTAAATCTCCTTTAAGCTGGCTATTTATTAAAGTTTCTTGCTTAAAATAAGGCATTGCGTCTGTTTCGTTCAATTTATCAAAAGCAATTACATCTTCCAGCGATTTCATTTTACCATTCACAGATTTCAGATAACTGTTCAGGCCATCTTTAAACTCGTATAGTAATACCTGAAATTCCGCATTCCCAATTTCTTCTAAACTTTTTATTAAATCGACTTCAACAATTGAGGCGCCTAGATTTGTAAGCTCTTGTATAGCTTCTTTAAATACAGCAACAATTCCTTCGTGTCCTCGAAGGTGAGATTTTTCTATCCCAATTCTTTTTCCTTTAAGTCCATCTTTATCAAGAAAAGTTGTATAATCCTTATAACTTTTTCCTACACTTTCTTTGGTTATTTCGTCTGCATTATCTAAACCGGTTAATGCACCTAATAATATTGCTGCATCTCTCACTGTTCTTGCCATCGGGCCTGCAGTATCCTGTGTGTTTGAAATTGGAATAATGCCTGATCTGCTCCACAAACCTACCGTAGGTTTTATGCCAACCAATCCATTTATAGAAGCAGGCGAAACTATAGAACCATCGGTTTCTGTACCAATAGCAATTGTACAAAGATTTGCTGCCGTTGCTGCACCTGAGCCCGCACTTGATCCTGATGGGTTACGGTCTAATATGTAAGGGCATCTTGTTTGCCCGCCACGGCTGCTCCAACCACTTGTAGATCTGCTCGAACGGAAATTTGCCCACTCACTTAAATTTGTTTTACCAATTATTACCGCTCCGGCTTCTCTTAATTTAGTAACTATAAATGCATCTTTAGAAGCAATATTTCCTTTCATTGCTAAAGAACCTGCGGTAGTCATCATAGCATCGCCGGTATTTATATTGTCTTTAATCAGCACCGGTATCCCATGAAGCTGACCTCTAATCCGCCCTGCTTTTCTCTCTTTGTCCATAGCTTCTGCAATCTTTAATGCATCTGGATTTAGTTCAATTACAGCGTTAATTTTCGGACCATTTTTATCAATCTCTTTTATTCGCTTTAAATACATTTTAGTTAATGATACTGCAGATTGATTGCCCGCTATCATCTTTTGCTGAAGCTCCGTTATAGTAATTTCATTTAGATCAAAATCAACAAACATTTCATTGGGTGTGCTGGCATTTGCTTCATTGTAAATTCCTAAAGAAATTGTAGCCAGGGTTAAACCTGCACCGGACGTGTTTTTTAAAAAGTTTCTCCTGTTCATTAAATTAGTTTTAGCGTTTAAAATATTTTTAATAGGGTATCTAAATCTAGATTCAAATTAACATATAAATTCTATTAATGTTTAAACACCTTAAACTTTTTCCAATTATAATATTATTAAAATAATATTATTCTACTGTAACACTCTTTGCAAGGTTTCTCGGTTTATCAACATCTACCCCTTTTGCAATGCCCGTAAAATATGAGAGTAATTGCAATGGTATCACACTAATAATTGGTGCAATTAATTCATCTGCAGGCGGTATAAAAATAACGTCATTGCTTAATGTAGGGCTTATCTCATCACCTTCTGTAATGATGGAAATTATCTTTCCTTTCCGAGCTTTTATTTCCTGCATATTGCTCACAATCTTTTCGTGGTACGAATCTTTTGTAGCAATAAAAACTACAGGTAAATTCTCATCAACCAATGCGATAGGGCCGTGTTTCATTTCTGCAGCCGGATAACCTTCGGCATGTATGTAATAAATTTCTTTCAGTTTTAATGCTCCTTCCAAAGCAATAGGAAAATTATAGCCTCTGCCTAAAAATAAAAAGTCACGGGCATCTTTGTATTTTAAAGCAATGCTTTTTATATGTTCCGCATTCTTTAAAATTGCTTCTACTTTTTCTGGTACATCTGCAAGTTCTACTAGCAATTGTTTGTAACGTGCCTGTGTTATCGTTCCTTTTTGTATGGCAATTCGCAGTGCCATCATCATTAAAACTGCAAGTTGGCCGGTAAATGCTTTTGTAGAAGCAACGCCAATTTCGTGGCCTGCATGAGTGTAAGCGCCAGCGTGAGATATGCGTGCGATAGATGAGCCAACAGCATTTACAACACCAAAAATAAATGCACCGTTTTCTTTTGCTTTTTCCAGTGCTACCAATGTATCTGCTGTTTCGCCACTTTGCGAAATAGCAATAATTACATCGCCTTTATTTACAATCGGATTTCTATATCTAAACTCCGAAGCGTATTCAACTTCCACAGGTATTCTGCATAGCTCTTCAATTATGTACTCTGCCACCAAACCTGCGTGCCAGCTCGTTCCGCAGGCAACAATCATAATTCTTTCGGCATTTTTTATCTGCTCTATATGGTCGTCAATACCTGCCATGGTAATTGTGCCTGATACAATATTTAAACGCCCACGCAAACAATCCTGTATTGTACTTGGCTGCTCGTAAATTTCTTTGAGCATAAAATGATCGTAACCACCTTTTTCAATTGCAGCCATTTCCATATCCAGTTTGGTTATGAAGGGCGTTATTTTTTCATTGCCTAAATTTTTTAAGATCAGTTCATTTGGTCGCACAATGGCAAGTTCATAATCGTTTACATAAACAACCTCTTTGGTATATTCAATAATCGGCGATGCATCGCTTGCTAAAAAATGTTCCCCTTTGCCGATACCAATTACGAGCGGACTTCCTTTGCGAGCTGCAATAATCGTTTCGGGGTCCTCCTCATCAAGCAACAAAATACAGTACGCGCCCGTAATTCTTTTCAAGGCAATGCGTACAGCCTCTTCTAAAGAACAGTCATTGTTAATCTGTATGTCTTCAATAAAATTTAATAGTACTTCTGTATCTGTATCACTCGTAAAACTGTAACCCTTACTTATTAATTCTTTTTTAAGCGGGGCATAGTTTTCAATAATACCATTATGTATCATGCTAAGCCTTCCACTTGCAGATGTGTGCGGGTGAGAATTTCTATCGCTTGGCTCGCCGTGTGTTGCCCAGCGTGTGTGCCCAATTCCAATATTTGCTTGAAGATTTTTGCCTACCAGGCTTTCTTCCAGCTCTGCAACTTTACCCTTTTTTTTATAAACATTCAGTTTGCCATCGTGCAGTAAAGCCACACCGCTGCTGTCGTAACCTCTGTATTCCAGTCTTTTAAGCCCCTTTAAAATTATCGGGTATGCCTCTCGTGGGCCTGTGTATCCTACAATTCCGCACATAAGTTTATGGTTAGATTATTTATTTATTTTTTTGACTTGCAATATTATAGAAAATTGAGGGTTGTACCTATTTTATAACAGTGTTACGTTGTAGGCAATTATTTGTCCAAATTTATAAAAATTGCTTGCGTCTGTGTACTAAATAAACTATGTATAACATTTGCGGCGGCTCTACGTTACAATCTTTCTGCTCAAATGCAGCAAAAAGGATTTCCGTTTTATCAGCCCGTGAACATTCGAATATCTATTTACCTTTTATTAGGTAGTAAATAAATATTCACCAATTGAAGATAATGGCAAGTAAACTAATAAGATAATTTGCTATGAAGCAGAGATTACACTTTTACTTACAAAAAAATGTAAAATCATATATTTTTATGGATGAATACTATTTACTGTGGGTGATAAACGCTTTCAGCATTTTTATAAATTTCCTTTTTATCCAGCGTCATCGATTTTGTTTTTTGTTGTAAATACATTTCTACCTGGTCATCAAAATGTTTGCTTTCGGGGTGGCTGCTTGCTCCGTACATATTGATGGTTTCTATTTTGGGCAAGCCATCTTTTGCAAAACGTACAAACATTATTAAACCATCGCCACCTATAGATTTTAGCCTGCCATCTTTCATTGGTGCAGTCCATTGTGGCGACAATACATCTGGGAAACCTCCCAACGGCCATTCTTTTTTTCCTCTTACCAATTTTTGTAAATCGCCAAGCATAATATCAGTTTTAGCAAAATTTGTTTGCAGGTAATTTTTTACATAATCAAAAGTTTCAATGGCTTCAGCTTTGG
The DNA here is from genome assembly GCA_031364205.1 of Ferruginibacter sp. Lineage (GTDB taxonomy): Bacteria > Bacteroidota > Bacteroidia > Chitinophagales > Chitinophagaceae > Ferruginibacter. Next base: position 9,500 of record JANLVW010000526.1, on the reverse strand, counting down.
TAATTTTTCTAGGGTTCTGCCCCTTTAATTTCTTTTTTAAATACTCGTACGATAATAAAAATATTGCTGCGCCTTTGCTTTCTGCATTTCCTTTTTTATCCCATTTCTTGAATGTAGAAATAATGGATGCACTTTGCGGATATTCATTTTCATTCAATAAAAACATGCTGTCAATATTGTTATTGTATTGTAATACAGCAGGCAATTGCTTATCAAACTTTATGGCTTTAAATTGCTCGTAACTTAACTTTTCAGTTTGAGGAAACAGTTCTATAAAACGTACGCTTCTGTTTAAGTTGTAGGTTTCCCAACCATCCTGTTTTGCAAATGATGATGCTTTTAAATTATCAGCTGCGGCTGTCGCTAAAAAGGAAGAGTGGTTTGTATTAAATAAAAATCCACAGGTGGGATTTATATATTGCGGCAGCTCTTTTATGTTTCTAAAATTTGTCCATAATGTATTACTTGTATTTCCGGGTACTGTTTTTAGCCAGTTATAACCTGAGTTTCTAACAGGCATTAAAGCATTGTTGATGTAGAAAATAGTATCATGTTTATCTGCATACATAATATTAAACATGCTCAATTCCTGTTTGTTTAATGCCGCATAAAATTCTGTGTAATTCTTTGCTTTATCCATTTGGTACCACTGGTCTAATACACCAATTTTCATATTTGCACCCAGCCTTATTGAATAAAATCCGGTTTTGTTTTTCATGGTTGCTCCATACTTACTCCAGTAAACTTTCCGTTTTATTTTTACTGGAATTCCTTTTATGGAGAGCTTGATTGTTTTTACTTCAAGGTTGGTCCACTGCCCATCAAACATATACTGCATAGCATTATCAGGATTCATCTGGAGTTGGAATTCATCCAACCTGTCGCAATAATTTACTGTATGCGCCCAACCTAAGTTTTCATTTACGCCATGCAAAATACAGGGTGCACCTGCAAGCAAACCTCCTAATACATTTAAGCCTTCTTCACTGCAAATGTGCGCTTCGTAAAACGCCTGCGGACCGGTATTTGGCTGGTGTGCATTTATTAATAAAAAAGATTCGCCGGTAGTTGTTTTTGTATTTAATACAGCAGCTGAGTTACTGCCTTTTTTATTCAACTCCGGAGCATAGGGTTCAGTATTATTAAATATTCTCTGCAAAGGTCCATCGGCTCCGTTAAAAATAGTAAGCGCAAATACGGAGGAGGAAACAAATTCTTTGAGTGTTATGGGGAATAAATTTTTATTGAGTACCTCGCTTTTGTGTGTAGCAGCATAAAGGTTAAGCGCCTGCACATATGCTGTAATATATTTTATAAATGCCGGAGATAAAGTACTCCATTTTTCTTCTGTAATTTCTTTACAGCGAAACAGAGCAAACGCATAATCGCCGGCGGCGCCCTGCTTGCCTAAAACTTTGCCCATTAAACCTTTTACTGGAAGGAGTAATTGCTGCATGCTCGCAAATTCATCTTCTGATTCTGCCCATGCAAGCCCGTAAGCTACTTCTGGGTCTGTCTTGGCAAAAATATGTGGTACACCAAAACTATCTCTTACAATATCAATATTGGCGGGGTTTATGGGCGTTTGAGAAAAAATATTAAAGGTGAATAAAAAACTTGCTAAAAGGAAAAATACTGTCTTCATTTATAAAAAAATTGATTGTTTGAATGGATAGTAAAGATAAGTTGTTTGGTAAGCCTTGTATAGGACCATTTGCAGTATGGGAACTCTGCTGCTGTTTTTTGTATAAACATCCATTAAATGCAGACTGATGTTGAGTAGTAGCTCTCACAAGTGTAAATAAGAGTTTTCATGCAGTTGAAGTATGTGATATAAGGATACACAAGACTGTAAATTGACTATAAGTTGACGGTAACTTGACTTTAACTCGAATATTACTATAGCATTTAAATTAAAAATTAATTGTTTTATTAATGAGCAAATACTCCACATTAATAAAAATATCCGTAAAGACGCTTTGCTCAACTCTACGGATATTAAGACTTGGTATTGCAGTGTATAATTTTTATGTTTAAAATTTCGGAGAAAATTTTACCGAACATTGAGTGAGACACACAACCAGGCTCTGACTATTTAGTCTTAGGAATATTTTAAAATGCACCACCGTCATAAAAACGCTTCTCAATTCTTCCATATCGCACCTACGCCAGCCTGCCAAAGCGTTTGATTAAAAGCAGGAATATCTTTACTGAGTAAATCGGTTCCCCTGTTTTTTAATAGTGTCCATTGTGCATTTAACTCTTTTAAAAGATCGAGTGCAGGCTGATTGATTTCCGGAATTTCACTCTCTGATTGGTTCAGCAGAAACATATAATTTGCAGAAAATTTATTGGGAAAATTTTCTACATCATCGTAAGCTGTTGACTTCCGCTGAATCATATCTTCATCCCAGGCTTTCATGCGTTTTACCAAAGCGGCTCCCTGTGTTTTAATGGCTGTATATTTTTCAGTTGGTAAAAGTGTGGTCAGCATCTGTTCCAGTTGGCTTCTTTTTGCATCCATTGTGTTGATCATTTTATGTATGATGGTAACGTCTGCTTCCATAGCACTCACGGTGCTGTTGTAAGCGGTATATGAAGCCGGCGTGGTAGAATATAATGGATTGGCTAAAATAATTGCCTTGGTGCTGGCTTGCTGTTCGCCTGCTTTTAATGTAATGGTATAAGTACCAGGTATGGCTTTATGACCACGGAAGCTGCTTTCTATGTACACATTTGGTATGCCGGGAATGGTGGCGTGGCGCATATTCCACACAAAACGGTTCAGTCCTTTTTCTTTGGTTAATACGGGTTCCTTCGGTGGAGCGCCATCATATTTTTTATACGTACTGTCAGCTTTTGAGCTAAAGCTGTGAACCAGGTTTCCGGCGGCATCCTTTATTTCAATCATTAAAATTGCTGATGAATCCTTTAGTGTAGGCAGTTGATAATACATTACTACTCCTGTTGAAGGATTAACACCACGGTATTTATTGGTACCGTCAAAATCAGGTTTGTTTTCGTCTAATTCGCTGCTGCCATTTACAAGGTAAGAGGGCGATGGTTCAAACATTATAATATTGGAGGTATCTTTTTTATACTGACGAATCAAACTCAAATCATCCAGTATCCAAAACGCACGTCCTGATGTTGAAGCAATTAAATTACCCTGATGAATTTTTAAATCTGTAACCGGAGTAACAGGAAAATTTAATTGAAAAGGTACCCAGTCTTTTCCTCCATTCCATGAAATATAAATACCCAGTTCTGTGCCTGCAAACAACAAATTTTTTCGCTGATCATCTTCTCTTACCACACGGGTAAAAGCATTGGCAGGAATACCATTGTTTATTTTACTCCATGTTTTACCATAGTCGGTGGTTTTATACAGCCCCGGTGTATGATCATTAAATTTATAGCGGGTAGTGGCTATGTATGCCGTGGCTTTATCAAACGGTGAAATTTCAATAGCATTAATCAAACATTCCTGCAAACCTGCCGGAGTAATATTCTGCCAGTGAGCGCCACCATCTTTTGTAATATGAACCAAACCATCATCACTCCCTGTGTAGATTACACCTTTTTCAAAGGGCGATTCAGTTACGTAGGCAAGTGTGCCATAATTTTCTGCACCTACAGCTTCGTTGGTAAAAGGAACACCGGGCCGTCCCTGTTTTTCTTTTTCGTTGCGGGTAAGATCGGGTGAAGCTTCCGACCATGTTTTACCCATGTCTGTTGTTTTTAATAAATATTGTGAGCCATGATAATATACATTCGGTTCATGCCTGCTCCAGATGATGGGGGCATTCCAGTTAAAACGGTATTTTATATCTTTTGCATCTCGGCCAAGATATTGAATAGGCGCTGCCATAATGTTTGTGCTGGCTTTTGCTTTTGTATTCAGTACTTCGATAGTGCCCTGGTAACTACCTCCTAAAACAAACTGTGGATCATCAGGGTTAAATGCAAGAAATGCACTTTCGCCACCTGCAGAATGAGACCATCCTGTAATGCTGATACCGGCACTGCCCAATTCTCTGCTGGTAATATTTACAGAACTGTTATCCTGCTGGCCTCCATAAATGTGATATGGAAACTGATTGTCCGCATTTATACGGTAAAACTGTGCCGTAGGCATATTGTTTTGTGAGCTCCATGTTTTACCCTGATTAAATGTAATGGCTGCCCCGCCATCATCTGCAATAATCATGTTTTTTGAATTATTAGGATTTATCCAGAGGTTATGATGATCACCGTGGGTTGCCGAAATATCTTCCCAGTTTTTTCCACCGTCAATAGAACGCATGGCAGGGGCATTCATTACATATACCACGTTTTCATTTAACGGGTCGGTAAACAATTTTATATAATACCACGCCCTTCCAATAATGCGGTGATCGCTGCTTACTTGGCTCCAGCTTTTACCGGCATTGTTAGAAACATATAATCCTCCTGCTTCTTTATCCCAGTCGCTTTCAATTAAAGCATATACTTTTTCTGAATTAGACCTGCAAACAGCTATGGCCATTTTACCCATTTCTTTTGGTAGGCCTTCCTGCATTTTATCCCAGTGTTCTCCTCCGTCTGTTGATTTATACAATCCGCTGCCGGCGCCACCGCTTGTTACTTTCCACGGCTGGCGGCCATGCTCCCACATAGCTGCATACAAAATGGATGGGTTATTCATATCCATTGATAATTCGGCACAGCCGGTTTTGTCATCCACGTACAATACATTTTTCCAGGTATTACCGCCATCAGTTGATTTATAAATACCCCGTTCTTTTGATTTGCTGTACAAAGCACCCTGTGCCGCAATAAAAACAATATCCGGATTTTTTGGATGTATTACCACACGGGCAATATGTTGTGTAAGATCAAGCCCCTTTTTTTTCCAGCTTTTGCCTGCATCTGTAGATTTATAAACACCATCACCGCTACTCGTCATTACACCACGTACCGCATGTTCACCCATACCTACAAACACTACATTGGCATCACTTTCTGCAACTGACACGGCACCCACAGAACCTGTTTTAAAAAACCCGTCGGAGATATTGTTCCAGGTAATGCCCATGTCTTCCGTCTTCCATAAACCGCCACCGGTTGTGCCCATATAATAGGTATTGATATTACCCGCCACACCCGTAGCAGTTACAGAACGTCCGCCACGGAAAGGACCGATGGAGCGCCATTTTACAGATTTAAAATAATTGTTGAGGTCTGATAAGGAAGAGTCTTTTTTTGTTTGTGCTTTGGCACCTATAATAAATGAAAGCAAAAGAATGAAGCAGCTAATTTTTTTTATCATGAAGCAGTTATTTATTCTGGAAATATAAATCATTTTTTAGTGGAGAGAAAAATTGATGTGTCATAACAAAATATTTAATCAACCTTTGTAAAAATCCCTCGCTGCCTCCCGTGAGTCGCCGAAGTTTGGTTTTTGACCAGCCGACCCATTTTAAATAAATCTGATTTATCCCAGATAATATTCTATAAAACCAACATGGTCTAACCTTTTTCGTAAAACAATGGGGGAGAAAAAAGAAGTTATTTAAGGTATGCAACGTCAAGAAATCGCAAAGACGTTGCTGAGAAGAAATGGTGGTTTTATAAATAGCTGTACAGAAAGCTACCGCACATCGCCACACCTCTTTTATGCTAGAGATTATCTCTGCGATTGTACAAGAATCCTGAATATAGGGTGAAAAAATTATCAATGTTCTAAATTATTAACCCACTAAAAAGCTAGGTAAAATATACAGCCATTCAGCAGCATATAAACTGTAGCAGGAGTTGATATCAGGAGACTGTCTTTCATTTTTATCCTGACTATAACACCCAAAAGCATTAGTACAGTTAGTCCTCCAGATGATATAAGTAATATAGGGTGCAAACTCATACCTAGAAGCAGACCAAGGGCACCCAATATTTCTAGAACTGCTGTAAGTGCGCCAAATTTTTCGAGTCCAAATCGTTTAAACTCAATTTTCATGTTTGTGGTTGCGAAATATGAAATCCCATAAAGTAAAAACGACACACTTGAAATAACAATAATGATATTGAGAAAAGTCATGTCTTACAATAATTTAGCTGATACTGCTGCAATGAAAAGACACATCAGTAAGAGTAAAAAAGAAAGCACATGATAAAGCCAGGGGTGTTTTGCTCTAAAATGATAATACTGCGCTGCTACCATTAGCAAAGCCATCAGCAGTGCGGGAATAAGTACCAAACCTGGATACCATATACCGGCTACCAATAAGGTTGATAGGGAAATTTTGCTTGCGCCAACAAGATTTCGGGTTAAGTCGCTTAAGTGATAGCTTCTAAATTCTATTTCTACTTTGTAAAATCTAAATACCCATATAATTAAGATTGCCAGGGCTATTACAATTTGAAAGATTATGGATAAAGTAATCATTAATTTTTTTGTATTTTTTTATTGTTTTGGTTTCACTCTATTAAATCTGATATGTCTTTTAGTGTTTGCTGATGCTTTTATAAAATTGCAGTTTCAATTTTCAGAAAGACTTTTTTTTTAAAAATAACATAAGGCACAATAGCAAATCAAGACTAGGATAAAGTTAGGAATAAAAGGTCACATGTCTCAGTTATCAAAAGAAGGTATTTGTATAATTCATCTCACAGAAAAGGCAAAGACTTGCGCACTAAAAGTTACAAATGAAAAATGTAGCCATAGTTTTTTCATAACAATAGTTTGTGGTAAACATAAAATTATATGAAATTTTTTTTAAGAAAATTGATAAATGGGTTTGAGAGAAAAAGTTTTATTAAGTTGTTGCCACCTGTTTGGTATTTATAAAAAGTGTTAAGAGAGCGTGGTTTTAAATTTCAATGAAACAATGTGTCCTGTTAATAGTTGCATAGAAAGCCACTGCAAATTGCATGTTTTATTTCAGCGCAATAGATCATCTCTGCACTAACAGGCGGTGAACATACAAACCGAAGCAAGGCGCACTATCTACCAACCAATACCATAATCTTCTCCATGATTGGAACTTCCACCCCAGAAACTTTTATGTGCCCAGTCAAACCAGATAGCATTTATCGGACCGCTGGTTCTGTCATCAAAAGTTAACGTGTAACCCATCTGTCTTAATTCCTTCCTTACCCACTGTGATGTATTTTCGTGCAACAATAAATTGCCAGGCCTTGGCTTGCGATCTTCTGTTTTTGTTCCGCCCAATGATAACCATAGTTGATTGGTATTAAAATTTGCTGCTTCGCAGGCTTCCTGCACATTCATTCCAAACTCTACCACATTTAAAAAGAACTGTAATAAATTCTGGTCCTGAGTATCACCCCCCTGCACTGCAAACGATAAATAAGGTTTACCATCTTTTAAAGCAAGGGTAGGAGTTAATGTTACCCTAGGGCGTTTGCCGGGTTCAATCACGTTGAAAGGATTCAGAGAAGAATCCAATACAAAACTCTGTAAACGCTGGCTCATGCCCACTCCTGTATTCCCGGCAATTGTTGCAGGCAACCATCCACCCGAAGGGGTAATAGAAACCACCCAGCCTTCTTCATCTGCAGCTTCTACAGAAGTAGTACCTGCCCATAAACGTGCCATGTACGCACTGTCAGCTTCTTTCCCGATTGACGAGATGCGTGCAGCACCATCATTTCTTACATCATGTGCAGGCATAAAACCGGGGCGATTGTTTTTTGTGGTATCAAAAGTATAGCCTCTTTGTTTTAATAGATTAGTAAACGGATTTTTTTTTCCTTCAAATGGATATGGATCCCCCGGGCCAATATCAGGCATATTCCGTTTCATTGAGATCTGTCCTGCCCTTTGCTTTGCATATTCTTTGCTGAGCAAACCTTTCATGGGCTCGGCTGGTGGAAAAGCAGGATCGCCGTAATAAAAATCTCGGTCGGCAAAAGTCATGTTCATGGTTTGATAAAGTGTATGAATATACTTTGTGCTGTTATAGCCCATATCTTTTAAATCAAAATTCTCAAGTATGTTGAGGCTTTGCAGGAACATGGGCCCTTGTGTCCACTGTTGTAATTTATAAACATCAATGCCTTTGTAATTTACTTGCATCGGTTCTTCTTCTATGGGTTTCCACTTGGCAAGGTCCTGCATGGTGATGAGGCCTCCCTGTTCCTGGCAGCCCCGAACGAACTCCTGTGCAATATCACCTTTATAAAAACGATCGTAGGCGGCCATAATGGCTTCTTTGCGGCTCTTACCTTTTTTCAATAACTGCTGTTCTGCATCCACCATTTTAGTAAGTGTTTCTAATAAGTCTTTCTGAATAAAAATTTCACCGGCCTCAGGCGCTTCTCTTTTTTCACCTAAATGCGTTAGGAAAATTTTTTTACTATATGGCCATTCTTTTATTCTTTGTTTACCACGTTCCATACTGTTGGCAGTTTGCGCTTCAATGGGATACCCTGATGCTAATTGCATGCAGGGCGCCAGCACTTCTTTTAAACTCATACGTCCATAATTGGCAAGCATCAGGCAAAGTCCGCCCACAGTGCCGGGTGTGGTTGCGGCTAACGGTCCATATTCCGGAGGGTAATCATAGCCCTTACTTTTAAAAAAATCAACAGTAGCCCCGGTTGGTGCTACACCCAATGCATTTATGCCAATGACTTTTTTTGTTTTGGGATTATAGATAAGTGCCTGTGTTTCGCCTCCCCAACTTAACACATCCCACATGGTGCAGGTAGCAGCAAGCATAGCACAGGCTGCATCTACAGCATTGCCGCCCTGCTGAAAAATCATACTACCTGCAGTGGCAGCCAGTGGTTTGCCCGTAATGGCCATCCAATGTTTACCATGAAGCACCGGTTTTTGTGTTTGTTGAGAAAATGCAGGAAAAAAGTATAAGATGCTTATTATAAAAATTGAAAGCGTTTTCATGATGGGAATTTTAGGAAATAAAGTTAAGGGTAGAAACTTAACCAATGAATTTTTAGGGTCACGAATTAAAAGGTGGAGTAGGGGGTTGAAAAAGATTTGGGGCTGTTAGGGTGGGAACAATGTTCAGCATTTGTCGGGGCTATTCATTACAAGTCCTCGTTCCGCTGCGCTGCACTGTGGGCTTTTCACTTCTATCCCCCAGCCCTTCGGCGGTATATCTTTTTTCAGCTTTTATCGAAGCGGGGATAAGTGTAAAACATCAGTTATAAATGCTGTTTCTTTAAATAACTCCATGAAGAATTGATGTTCCAATTCCCCTCCCTCGGAGGGGTGTCCGCGGCGGACGGGGTGGTTCTTAATCTACTGCAGATATGCAGCATAGCAAAGTGCGGAAGGGTATCTGCCGTAAGGACGGCACAAGTCGTGCGGCTACTTTAAACGATGTTTGCTTTGAGAATATAATTATAGCCCCGCACAGAAAGCTATTGCACAAAGGCCACGCCTCATTTCTGCTAGGAGGTGAATTTTAACTATCGACTACTCTACTGGTAAGGGTTCTTCTTTTTCTCCAAAAACATATTTGTTAAACCATTGC
>JANLVW010000494.1:0-2003 GCA_031364205.1 Ferruginibacter sp. | reverse complement strand
GAGAAAATTTACGAAGGTGGTGGCAAAAAAGCCATAGAAAAACAAAAAGAAAAAAATAAACTCGTAGCCCGTGAGCGCATTGCATACCTCTGCGATGACGCTAAACCATTTATAGAAATTGGTGCTTTTGCCGGTTTCGGTATGTATGAAGAATATGGCGGTTGTCCTTCAGGTGGTACTGTAAGCGGCATTGGTTATGTAAGCGGAAGGCAATGTGTTATTATTGCAAACGACCAAACCGTAAAAGCAGGTGCATGGTTTCCCATCACTGGAAAAAAGAATTTGCGCATGCAGGAGATTGCCATGGAAAACCATTTGCCCGTTATTTATATTGTAGACAGTGCAGGTGTTTTTCTACCAATGCAGGATGAAATTTTTCCGGATAAAGAACATTTCGGCAGGATATTTAGAAACAATGCCAAAATGAGTGCCATGGGCATTACTCAAATAGCAGCCGTTACCGGTGCATGCGTTGCAGGTGGTGCTTACCTCCCGATCATGAGCGATGAAACATTGATGGTGGAAGGTGCAGGATCTATATTTTTGGCAGGTCCATATTTGGTTAAAGCCGCAATTGGAGAAGATGCAGATGCGGAAACCCTTGGTGGCGCTGCAACACACAACGAACTTAGCGGTATTGCAGATTACAAATTTAAAACGGAAGAAGAATGCCTTGACAGAGTAAAAAGAATCATCAGCAAATTAGGCAAAGCAAAATCTGCGGGTTTTGATAGAATTGCAAGCATTGCTCCTTCTAAAGAAATAGCTGATATTTATGGTATTATTGCTGCCGATAACAGCAAACCTTACAATGTACTTGATATTATAAACAGCATCGCAGATGCAGATAGTTTTGATGAATTTAAACAAGATTATGGTAAGACTATTGTGTGCGGTTATGCTCGGGTTGATGGATGGGCTGTAGGTATTGTTGCTAACCAACGCATAATTGTAAAAAGTAAAAAAGGTGAAATGCAACTTGGTGGCGTGATTTATAATGACAGTGCTGATAAAGCTGCAAGGTTTATTATGAACTGCAATCAGAAAAAAATACCACTGGTTTTTTTACAGGATGTAACCGGCTTTATGGTGGGTAGCAGAAGTGAACACAGCGGCATTATAAAAGATGGTGCAAAACTGGTAAACGCTGTAGCCAATTCGGTTGTACCAAAAATTACCATCATTACCGGAAACTCCTATGGAGCGGGCAATTATGCTATGTGTGGTAAAGCCTATGACCCACGATTTATCTATGCATGGCCGGGTGCAAAAATTGCTGTGATGGGTGGTGAACAAGCTGCAAAAACCATGTTGCAAATTCAGGTTGCTGGCATGAAAGCCAAGGGTCAGCAGGTTACAGCAGAGGAGGAAAAAATTATTTTAGATACAATAACAGCTAAATATTTAGCGCAAACAAAAGCACAGTATGCTGCCTCAAGACTTTGGGTAGATGCCATTATTGATCCTGGCGATACAAGAAAAGTGATCAGTGAAGGAATTGCTGCAGCAGATCATAATCCTGATATTGCCGAATTTAAAGTGGGGGTTTTTCAGGTGTAATTTTGAATCACAAAGACAGTAAGATGAAATAATAAGAAGCACCAAGCAAAATTTAAAAACAAGAAACAGCATTAAAGACAAAATTTAATTACAGTATTATTTTCTTAGTGAAACTTTTTAAACTTAGCGTCTTAGTGGTTCAATAGGTATGGATAAAATAACTTTATATACTGATGGTGCAGCACGTGGAAACCCCGGCCCCGGCGGTTATGGAGCAGTTTTAATTTATGGAAAACATAAAAAAGAATTGTCGAAAGGGTTTAAACATACCACCAACAACAGAATGGAATTATGGGCGATTATTGCAGGTTTGGAAAGTATTACCAAAAGAGAATTACCTGTTACAATTTATTCAGACAGCCAATATGTAGTAAAAGCATTTTCAGAAGGGTGGCTGAAGAATTGGATACGGACTGATTTTAAAGGAGGAAAAAAGAACATTT
>JANLVW010000493.1:0-1578 GCA_031364205.1 Ferruginibacter sp. | reverse complement strand
ACCTCAACTTTTGTTAGGGCTGTTTGCTTCAATCTTTTATTTACCGCTTTGCGGTGTTCATCAAAGTACTTCCGCTGCTTTCCGTCAGTCCTTCGACAGATAAAATTGTGTTTGGCTTTTATGACGTATTTGAAATAATTTCCAAAGTAAAAAGAATCTTCATTTTAAATTTTATTGTTCCGTGGAATGGTTATTGTAACGTTCTCATAAAATATATTTTATATGAACATTTTAATGGTACTGACTTCGCACAGTGATTTGGGTAATACCGGTAAAAAAACAGGTTTTTGGATTGAAGAATTTGCTGCTCCTTATTATTTATTTAAAGATGCCGGTGCAAAAATAACTATTGTCTCGCCAAAAGGGGGACAACCGCCCATCGATCCTAAAAGTGATGAACCTGGAAGCCAAACTCCTGCTACGAAAAGATTTAAAGGAGACGAAGCGTTACAAAAAATACTTTCCCAAACACAAAAATTAGCTGAAGTAAGTCAAGATGGGTTTGATGCGATTTTTTACCCGGGCGGTCATGGTCCGTTGTGGGATCTTACAAACGATAACGATTCTATTAAATTAATTGAAGCATTTTGGAAAAATAAAAAACCAGTTGTAGCTGTTTGTCATGCACCAGCAGTTTTATTAAATGTAAAAGATGAAAATGACGATGCATTGGTAAAAGATAAAAATGTAACCGGTTTTACAAACTCCGAAGAAGAGGCCGTTCAGCTAACAGATGTTGTGCCTTTTTTATTGGAAGATGAATTAAAAAATAAAGGTGGTATTTATACTAAAAAAGAAGACTGGGCATCGTACGTTGTAAAAGATAGGTTGTTAATTACAGGTCAAAATCCGGGTTCATCCGAGGCAGCAGCCGAAGAATTATTGAAGCTCTTAAAAAAATAATGTAACCCGAATAATAAAAATGTTTTTTATAGAATTTTCATCTTTGTCTGGAAATTTTGGTATCTCTAAAAAATATGAAACCTTATTATTAATAAATTTCTAAAAACCGTTTTATAAACTTAAAGCGGTTTTTATTTTTAGTTTGCTCACAAATCAGACCATAAGTATGGAAAATATTTCTGCAACTTTCATAAAATCAATCGTAAAAAAACGATTGCCGGATTCCCACAAAGGAACTTATGGTCATGCATTGCTTATTGCGGGAAACTTAGGCAAAATGGGAGCAGCTGTAATAGCAGCAAAAGCCTGTGTTCGCTCAGGTGTAGGTTTTGTAAGTGTAAATATTCCTTTTATGCAACAGTCAACAATACAGATTTCTGTACCGGAGGCTATGCTTAATTTTAGAGAAGATTTTATTGGTAATTATGAAAGCTTTTACGGCATCGGCATTGGCCCCGGTATTGGAACAAACAGTCTTGAAAAAAAAGTTTTAAAAGAAATAATTAAGTATTCAGGTAAACCAATTGTATTGGATGCTGATGCGTTAAACATAATCGCCGATGCTAAAAAAATGTTGAATAAAATTCCTGCCAACAGCATTATAACACCACATCCAAAAGAATTTGACAGGCTTTTTGGCAATCATACTTCTGCAGAAGAAAGAAAAAATACTGC
>JANLVW010000478.1:0-3003 GCA_031364205.1 Ferruginibacter sp. | reverse complement strand
GTTCAAATACCCCGAGCACTCGTTCCGCCACGTCGTTAGCAAGGTTCGCCTTCATCCCCATTAGTAGCGTCACGATCTGAAAATAAAAAGCCTGAAACATAATACTAATATACGTTACAGGCTTTATGTAAGTGGTGCGAGCCGGGGTTGAACCGGCGACACATGGATTTTCAGTCCATTGCTCTACCAACTGAGCTATCACACCTTATTTCTAAAAAAGAATTTAAAGAAATATCCCCGAGGGGGCTGCAAAAATAAGCAGTTATTATTAAATGAGCAAGTAATAGAAAATATTATTTAGCCTGTTTAAACCTGTTCGTAAAAAGCAACATGATGTTCTGCTAAAAAAGCTTTTATAATATCAACATGTATGCACTGCCCAAGATGTATAAACGAATAGTCTGATATTTTTTTTAGCTTATTATCTATAAGAATTTCTTTGTCAATTAAATCAAACCCGAGGTGAAGATGCTTGGTAGAAAACTGCATTCCATAAACAGTTCCGGCATTGTTGAACAATGGCCCACCGCTTTGCCCTCTAAGCCCAGGTGTACTCATTTCAATTCCGGTAAGTTTGCCCGCATCTGCTAAAAAACGGGTTACCATGCCTTCAATAGGAAACCTTGGCGAAATCTGTATTCCGGTAGTTGTCCATTCAATATCATCAGCAGTTTCATTAAATGTAAAATTGGTAAACTCCGGAAAAGGAAAGCCGAGCCGGCATAAAAAATTACCCTGCCTTATTTGTGTGGCATCTTTTAAAAAAGTTGCATGGCCTGTGTAATGGAGTTTATTAAAGTCATTGAATTTAATAATTGCCAAATCATGAGTGGGATGAATATGGCAGGTGTAGCCTGACATGGTATCAACACAATCGACAAATGTATTTTTTATTTGTATAATGCTATCTTCTGCATATTTATATTTCATCTCCAGCCCTTTTAAGCCCATTTTATATTTTCCATCTCTGCGAAGGCTATCTCTTTCCTTTTTAAATGCTATGAAACTGTTGTTTATCTTATCAGAAGAAGAAAGCATATCAACCACATGTTTGCAGGTAATTGCATAGCCATCGTTGTTTACAAAAAAAAGTGTAGCAGAACCCGGGATGATTTGTTTGCCACCATAAGTTCTGATTATACTGTTTATGGGCCTTGTAAAATTTGCTACAGCTTCAATAGAATTTTCGAACATGAATTACAATTTTAAGTTTTTAGCAAGATGTCATTTGTCCTTAATTTCCATATTCACTTAAAAACTTAATACGCATTAATTTTAATTGTTCCCAGGTAAAATCTCCTTCTGAAAGTTCTTCCTGTGCCACTGTAAGATCAGATGTTTGGCAACCTTTAAAATAATCCATTATTTCTTCCTGTTCATATTCATCTAACATTTCATCTATAGCATATCCAAGGTTTAATTTGGTACCGCTTGCCACAATGGTTTCCATTTCTTCCAGCAATTCTTCAATTTTTAAACCTTTGTTTTTAGCTATGGTTTCCAGCGTCATTTTCTTATCTACATTCTGTATAATAAAAATTTTATTACTGTTTTTATTTGCAACCGATTTCATTACAAAATCATCAGGCCTTGTTATATCATTTTCTTCAGCATATTTAACTATTGCATCTAAAAAAGGCTTACCATAACGTAAAGATTTACCCTTGCTCACACCGCTTATTTTTTCCAGTTCTTCCATAGTGGTCGGATACATGGTAGCCATATCTTCCAAAGAGCTTTCCAGGAATATTACAAAAGGCGGTAAGTTTTTTTCTTTAGAAACCTTTTTGCGGAGCTCTTTTAAAATCTCAAGTAATTTCTCATCTTTTACGGTTTCTATTTCTCCTTCAGGTCCCGCAGCCTCATCATCCAAATTAGCATCTTCAAACAAATTGTTAAGTGCAATTTTAAAGGATGCAGGTTTCTTCATGTACACTTTTCCGGCCTTAGTAATTTTTAAAACACCGTATTCAACAATATCTTTTTCAAGCAAACCCTGCAACAGCATTTGTCTTATAAGGCTGTTCCATAAATGAGGTTCTTTATCTTTGCCGCAGGCAAAAACATCCAGTTCTTCGTGTCGGTACATTTTTACTGCAGGTGTTGCTTTACCCATAAGTATCAGCATCACATATTCAATAGCAAACTGCTCGCCCAAGGCATCAATGGTTTTTAAAACGTAAACTGCTTCGTCTTTTGCTTCTACTTTTTCTTTGGGATTTAGGCAGTTATCGCAATGACCGCAACTTGAAGCATCGTCGTAGTTTTCACCAAAATAATATAGCAGTGTTTTGCGTCTGCAAATACTGCTTTCTGCATACGATACTGTTTCATTAATAAGTTGTGCGCCCACTTCTCTTTCACTTAAACTTTTATCCCGCATTAAATGTTCCAGCTTGCTCACATCTTTATGGGAATAGTATAAAAGGCATTTCCCCTCCATACCATCCCTGCCTGCCCTGCCGGTTTCCTGATAATAATTTTCTATAGATTTTGGTATGTTATAATGAATTACAAACCGTACATCAGGTTTGTCAATCCCCATTCCAAAGGCAATGGTGGCAACAATTACATTTACTTCATCATTCAAAAAAAGGTCTTGCCGGTGGGCTCTCAACTTAGCATCCAGCCCTGCATGGTAAGCTACAGCAGTAATGCCATTTGCATTCAACATTGCCGCTAATTCCTCGGTTGTTTTTCGGTTGAGGGTATAAATGATACCACTTTTATTTTTATAATTATTTATAAAACGAACGATGCTTTTATTTGTTTGTTCAAGATTTATTTTTGGTTGAATTTCGTAATAAAGATTAGCTCTGTTAAAAGAAGAAATAAAGATATTGGGATCTCTTAGGCCGAGATTTTTCACGATATCGCTTTGTACTTTTGGGGTTGCTGTTGCAGTCAGAGCAATAATAGGAGCACTAGAATTAATTTGCTCTGTCATTTCTTTTAGCCTCCGGTATTCGGGTCTAAAATCGTGCCCCCATTCAGAAATACAAT
>JANLVW010000459.1:0-5237 GCA_031364205.1 Ferruginibacter sp. | reverse complement strand
AAGTTTAGCTGGTATTGATCTATTATGATAAGTTTAAGGATTTATTTAATAACGGAAGCATAATCTTCTTTTTTATTTTTTTTAAGCCAATAAAAGAAAAGTTTTAATTAAAAATGGCATAGTGTTTGGACATTTTCTCATGTATTAATAGCTCAATATCCTCCGTAAGAATCAGGAACTCCATTCTCTAGGATTAATTAAATCCATATTCCTATCTCTTTAAAGTAGCAGACTTTGCATGCATATTTTCTAGTGTACCATTGATTAATTTATTTCTTTAATAACACAAAAAAATTTGTATGAAAAAAATTCTATTTTCAATTGCCATGCTAGTTTTTATGACAGCGGCATTTTCTCAAAACAATTCATGTTTTGAAGTATTACAGCCTACTTTTATTTCAAAAGAATCAAATGGGACTTACACATTAAGTATTAGGTACAACACTACAGGCACTAAAGCGCTTGAGGTTGTAGTATATTGTGGTAATACACAAATACTTAATACGTGTTTTAAAAATAAAGGTAATGGAACCCAGGTATATTCAGGATTAGTTTGCACAAGTGGGGTATCAGCTTTACTGACTCTTCACGAAGGATCTTGTGAAACACCTTCGTGCGGAAGTATGATTATAGAGGGTCCTGCCGGCGGTCCTCTTCCTGTAAAACTTGGTTCTTTTTCGGCAGTACGCTCAAAGCAAGTTGTATCTCTGAATTGGAATACAGAATTCGAAATTGATTCTAAAGAATTTATTATTGAAAGAGCAGAAGGTACAGAATTCCGTAGCTTAGGTACTATTACTTCAAAAGGTAATTCAAGCACAAAAAGAAGCTATTCATTTAATGACAAAAATGAAAATGCAGGTAACACATATTATCGTCTTAAAAATGTAGAACTTAATGGTAAATTTACTTATTCAGAAATCAGATCAGTAAAAGGAATAGGAGCTGTAAACGATGTTACAGTTTTTCCAAACCCTGCACGGTCAAATTCAAAGATTTCTGTTGTTGGTGCAACTGAAAACAGTTCAATACAATTAATTGATTTCTCAGGTAAAGTGTTGAAAAATATGAACAGCAATACGGTGAATTCCATTGACTTATCAGGTGTAAAAAACGGTTCTTATTTAATCAGAATTATAGATAAATTAACCAACGAAGTTGTAAATAAAAAACTAACCGTTAGTAACTAAATTTTAAAAATATTATAAAAAAACTGTCTCATCCTTTGAGACAGTTTTTTTATGCGATAAAATTAATTATTCTTATAAACCCGTTTGGCCATTTCTTACCACATTCTTCTTACCCTTATTTTTCTTTTCCCACTCCAGCATTTCAGGCGTTTTTGCAATTTCTTTTTTTACACCTTTTAACGAATTGCCACCAACTTCTTTTTTAGGTGAATTAGGCAGAACAAGGTTGTTTCTATCCCATTCTTCAGTCTTTAAAAGCCTGCCTGATACAGGCTCATAAAAACGCCAAATACCCTGTTTAATACTGTATTGCTCTGCTTTCACAATTTTGTAATCTACAATTTCATTGCTGCCAGTGCCATAAATTGCTATGGTAT
Source organism: Ferruginibacter sp. (assembly GCA_031364205.1). Taxonomy (GTDB): domain Bacteria; phylum Bacteroidota; class Bacteroidia; order Chitinophagales; family Chitinophagaceae; genus Ferruginibacter. The sequence goes on along the minus strand of JANLVW010000459.1, from coordinate 3,670 downwards.
CAAAAGGTGTATCTGGGTTATATCCACGCCAGTTTTCTTCTCTCAGTAATTCGCCAAGGGCCGAATAATATTGTTGAAATCCATCTTTACCGCCATGCAAATATGTTTCAAATCCAATCGGGTCTCCCATAAGGTTATATCGGCGCCAGATGCCTTCTTTTATATTATTCTTATACATTCCTTCTTCTTCAAAACCTGGCTCACCACGCAACTCTTCTGTTCGTAATACATATTTGCCCTGCTTAAATCCTTTTTTATCAATTTTGTTTATCGTATCACCCTTTGCACCTATTTTAAATGATTTGTTTTGCGCAACCGCATTTAACATAACAGCTAAAAAGAAGAAAGAAAACATCAAAATTTTGCGATTAGATAACATCATAACGTGTATTTTTATATTCAAATCTAAACCTTTACAATTTTTAGAATTGTTAATTATACTTTAGTTATGATGTAGAACTTACATTGAAAAGTTAAAATAAAATACGAAATCTTTATATGAAGGACTTCAAAAAATATTACATTCTTTCTGCTACGCCTGAACAGGTTTATGCAGCCCTAACAAACGCTGCCACTATTCAATTATGGAGTGGAGACCCCGCAATAATGAGTACAGAGCCCGGGAGTGAGTTTTCCTTGTGGGAAGGGAATATAGAAGGCAAGAATATAGCGTTTGAAAAAGACAAAAAAATTGTGCAGCAATGGTATTTTGGTGATCAGGAAGAGCCCTCCGTTGTAACCATGAAAATGTTTGCCGATAAAAATAAAACTTCTTTAGAGTTAAGACATACAAACATTCCAGATAACGATTATAACAATATTGTTGATGGTTGGAACAATGTATATTTCGGCAGTTTAATAGAATTCTACGAAGATTAACTTATAAATTATTTAAACGTACAAGGAACAGCGCAAACTGTTACTTTTTAAATTAAATTATTATTTTATTTAATTGTTAGCGAAAATAACTTCTCATTTCCTAAAAATCCTTCAAGCTCATCTCCCACCACACATTCTCCCACCCCGGAAGGGGTTCCGGTGTAAATTAAATCGCCAATATTTAAAGAAAAATAATTAGAGATATGAGAAATAATGCTGTCAAAACTAAACAGCATATCATCAGAATTTCCTTTTTGTACAGTATCACCATTCATTTTTAGAGAAAATAAAATTCCTTTTTTATTAAACCCCGGTTTGATATCAATTAACTTTCCAAGTATAGCAGAGTTATCAAATGCCTTTGCTTTTTCCCAGGGCAGGCCTTTTTTCTTGTGTTCCTCCTGTATGTCCCTTGCTGTAAAATCTATTCCTACAGATATTGCATTGTAATAGTCCGGCGCCTGTTTTTCGGTAATATATTTTCCATTTTTACACACACGTAAAACAAGTTCACATTCATAGTGTAATTCATTTGTAAATTCAGGATAATAAAAAGGTGTGTGCCCCTGCAGTAATGCATTCTTTGGCTTCATGAAAATGACAGGCTCATCCGGAATTTCGTTTCCCAACTCCTTTGCATGATCAGCATAATTTCTACCTATACAAATTATTTTCATCTATTACTCTTTGTTAGTATTCGAAAATACTATAAATCGTTGAAATAAAATCCAATACAAATAATATTTTATCTTTTTAAAAGATCATTGTATTACATGTATTCATGGTTCTTTCTGCACCTATCGAAGCAAAGTTTTCAATTATTTCTACACTGGCTGTAATTTTTCGTTTAACCGTTTCTATTTCTTCCCTGTTCCATTTATTTAAAACAAAATCTGCCTGCATCCCTTTTGGAAAAATATTTCCTATACCAAACCGAAGTTTTGGATAAGCATCTGTACCCAAAATTGCCTGTATATCTTTTAAGCCGTTGTGGCCCGCATGGGTGCCTGCTGCACGAAGCCTTAGTTTTTCTATCGGCAAAGCAAGGTCATCAACCACCGTAAGGGTATTTTCCAGCAAAACTTTTTCTTTTTCCATCCAGTATTTAAATGCTCTGCCACTTAAATTCATAAAAGTTGTAGGACAAATACATACAAATATTTTTCCTTTCCACTTTACTTCTGCTGTGTAAGCAAGTCGGCTATCTTTAAATATTCCACCATGTTTTACAGCAAATGCATGCACAACATCAAACCCAATATTATGCCTTGTGTTTGCATATTCATTACCGGGGTTTCCAAGGCCAACTATTAAAAATTTAGACATTTATACTACTTATTTTTTCTTCTTTGTTTTGGTTTTTGGGGCTGTAATCTTTTAAAAAGGCATTCAACTTTTGATCGGGCTATTCGTTGCAATCTTTTTGTAGTACCTCCAAAAAGTATTTCCACTTCTATCCCGCAGCCCTTCAGCGGTAAATCTTTTGTCAACTTTTATTATGCTTTAGACCCATGGGTTACACCCATGGTCAATAAAGTTTAATTCCTTCGGGGTTGGTTATAATATCCTAGCAGTTCTCGCCTATCAATCTCCAAAGTCCTTGCTCTCCCTTTGAGAGGGGACTAGGGTGAAGTCCTACAAGTCATTCAAATACATTTGCAAATCTGCATCGGTTTTAATCAACACATCTCTCACCTTACTTCCTTGGTTAGGTCCAACAATGCCTGCAGCTTCTAACTGGTCCATTAACCTTCCTGCACGGTTGTAACCAAGTTTCATTCTGCGTTGCAGCAAAGAAGTACTTCCGCTTTGACTGGTCACAATTAATTTAGCCGCATCTTCAAATAAAGCATCTTTATTGTTTACATCAAAATCTTTTGCATCCATCTCTTTTTCATCCACATATTCAGGCAATAAAAATGCTTCAGGGTAACCACGTTGCTCACCAATAAATTCCACAATTTTATCCACCTCCGGTGTATCAACAAAAGCACATTGCAAACGCACCACTTCTCCATTGTAACTTATCAGCATATCACCTTTTCCAATTAACTGTTCGGCACCACCGGTATCTAAAATGGTACGGCTGTCAATTTTACTACTCACTTTAAAAGCAATACGTGCAGGAAAATTTGCTTTAATTGTACCTGTAATTATATTTACTGATGGGCGTTGAGTAGCAATAATTAAATGAATGCCAATTGCCCTTGCAAGCTGGGCCAGGCGTGCAATTGGCATTTCCACTTCTTTACCTGCCGTCATTATTAAATCTGCAAATTCATCAACCACCAAAACAATAAACGGCATAAAATCATGACCCTTTTCAGGATTGAGTTTGCGTGCAATAAATTTTTCGTTGTATTCTCTTATATTTCTGCAACCAGCTTCTTTTAACAGATCGTAGCGGTTGTCCATTTCAATACAAAGTGCGTTTAAAGTATGTACAACTTTTTTTGTGTCGGTTATAATTGATTCTTCTTCGCCGGGTAATTTTGCCAAAAAATGTTTTTCAATTGTTTTGTAAATACTGAGTTCCACTTTTTTAGGATCTACCAGCACAAATTTTAATTGTGATGGATGTTTTTTATACAACAAAGAAACAAGTATGGCATTTAAACCAACTGATTTCCCCTGACCTGTTGCGCCTGCCATTAACAAATGCGGCATGGCTGCGAGGTCAACAATAAAATTTGTATTGTCAATTATTTTACCTATTGCAATCGGCAAAGCAAACGTACTTTTTTGAAATTTTTCATCCACCAGCAACGTCTTCATACTCACCATTGTTTTG